>NZ_JBXMIS010000096.1:0-35506 GCF_057073975.1 Conyzicola sp.
CCCCCCCCCCCCCCCCCCCCCCCCCCCCCCCCCCCCCCCCCCCCCCGACTGCCGACAACCGCGAGTAGCATGTGCTCGCGGAGCAATGGTGATCTGTAGACAGGTAAATACCCCCATGTTCAGTCCTTCCCGAGTGGTGCCGGTGCCAGCGTGATCCGGTACATCCTCTTTCGCCTGCTTCAGGCCATCCCCGTCTTCTTCGGCACAACACTGCTGATCTACTTCATGGTCTTCGCCCTCCCGGGCGACCCGATCATCGGGCTCTTCGGCGAGAAGACCCCGAACCCCGCGCTCCTCGAGCGGGTGCGCGAGCAGTACCACCTCGACGACCCGTTCTTCGTGCAGTACTTCCACTACGTCGCTGGCATCTTCCAGGGTGACTTCGGCACCTCGTTCTCTGGCCAGCCGGTGTCGGACATCCTCATCCGCACGTTCCCGATCACCCTTCGGCTCGCTGTGCTCGCCGTGCTCATCGAGCTCGTGTTCGGCATCGCCGTCGGCCTCATCAGCGGTCTGAGAAAGGGCGGCATCTTCGATGCGAGCGCCCTCGTCGTCAGTCTCGTGCTCATCTCGCTGCCGATCTTCGTCATCGCCTTCGTCGCCCAGTACTTCCTCGGGATCGAGCTGGAGCTGTTCAGACCAACGGTCGGGCAGGGGGCACCCATTCAAGACCTGATACTGCCGGCGATCGTGCTGGCGAGTATCAACTTCGCGGTGGTCGTTCGCCTGACCCGCTCCTCGGTCATCGAGACCACCGGCCTCGACTTCGTGCGCACCGCCTACGGCAAGGGCCTCTCGCGCAACCGCGTGATCCCCGTGCACATCCTGCGCAACTCGCTCATCCCGGTGGTGACGAGCCTCGGCGCCGACTTCGGCATCCTCATCGTCGGAGCGACGGTGACAGAGGGAATCTTCAACGTCGGCGGTGTCGGCAGCACGCTCTACCGGGCGATCATCACCCACCAGGGACCAACGGTGGTCTCCTTCGTGACGGTCATGGTCATCCTGTACCTCATCGTCAACATCCTCATCGACTTGCTCTACGCCGTGCTCGACCCAAGGATCCGCTATGTCAAGTAAGAATCGACCCTCGACGAAGGAGCACTACGTTGCCCCGTTCGAGGAGGCGGAGCTCGGCGCGGTCGACTCGGTGCGCGCCGAGGGCAAGCCGACCAACCTCTACCTCGATGCGTGGCGCGACATGCGCCGTCGGCCGATGTTCTACATCTCTGCGTCGCTCATCCTGCTCATCATCACCGCGGCCTTGTTCCCGGGGCTGTTCACGGCGGAGGACCCAACGCTCGGCCTGCTGGAGCGCAGCGTCGGAGGACCGATCCCCGGCCACCCGCTCGGCTTCACGAAGCAGGGCTACGACATCTTCGCCCGCATCGTTCACGGTGCCTCCACGTCGCTGACCGTCGGCTTCCTTGTCACGGTGCTCGTCGCCGCGCTCGGCATCGTGTTCGGAGCCCTGGCGGGCTTCTACGGCGGGTGGCTCGACTCTGTGCTCTCACGGGCTGGCGACATCTTCTTCGCGATTCCCTACATCCTCGCGGCCGTCGTCATCATGTCGGCGTTCTCGGCCCAGCGGAGCGTGTGGATCATGGCGATGGCCATCGGCTTGTTCTCCTGGCCGTCGACCGCCCGCATCCTCCGGGCTCAGGTGCTGAGGGTGAAGGAGGCGGATTTCGTCATGGCCTCGACCGCCATCGGCATCTCGCGCTTCAAGATCCTCATGTCGCACGTGCTGCCGAACTCGATCGCCCCCGTCATCGTCGTCACGACGATCTCGCTCGGCGCGGCGATCACGGCGGAGGCGACGCTGTCGTTCCTCGGACTCGGCATTCCCAACACGATCTCGTGGGGCGGCGACATCAGCGACGCCCAGAGCCTGCTCCGCACTCATCCAGAAGTGCTTATCTACCCGTCCATCGCGCTGTCCGTGACTGTGCTGAGCTTCATCATGCTCGGCGAGGTCGTGCGCGATGCACTCGACCCGAAGGCGAGGGCCTCACGATGAGCGACCCAACTCAGCCCCTGCTCGAGGTGACCGACCTTCAGGTCGGCTTCCGCTCCAACCGCGAGGTCGTGCCCGCCGTGCGCGGCGTGAGCTTCAGCGTCATGCCGGGCGAGACGCTCGCCATTGTCGGCGAGTCAGGCTCCGGCAAGTCGACGACCGCGCACGCCATCATCAACCTGCTGCCGGGCAACGGCTCGGTCACCGGTGGATCGGTGAAGTTCGAGGGGCGTGAGCTCACCACGCTCAAGCGCGCAGAGATCGAGTCGATCCGCGGCCGCCTCATCGGCCTCGTTCCCCAGGACCCGATGTCGAACCTCAACCCGGTGTGGAGCGTCGGCTTCCAGGTCGAGGAGGCGATTCGCGCCAACGGCATTGCCAGCGACCGCCGCGAGGTTCGCCGACGCGCCATCGAGGTGCTGCGGGAGGCAGGACTGCAGGATGCCGACCAGCGCCTGCATCAGTTCCCCCACCAGTTCAGCGGTGGCATGCGCCAGCGCGTGCTCATCGGCATCGGCCTCTCTGCCAACCCGAAGCTGCTCATCGCCGACGAGCCGACCTCCGCGCTCGACGTGACCGTGCAGCGGCGCATCCTCGACCACCTCGAGACCCTCACCAGCCAGAGCAACACCGCTCTGATCTTCATCACCCACGACCTCGGCCTCGCCGCGGAGCGTGCGGAGAACATCATGGTGATGTACCGGGGCAAGGTCGTGGAGTCCGGTCCGGCGGCAGAGATCCTCGCGCGCCCACGCCACCCGTACACGCAGCGCCTCGTTGCGGCGGCTCCCAGCCTTGCCTCGCGCCGAATCCAGTCGCAGGTGCACGCTCAGTCGCCGCTGGAGAGCGGCATCGCCGACACGGTCGTCAAGGCCGGAGTCGACCTCGTGGCCGCGGCAGAGACGCGGGCAGAGGCCAAGGCGGCAATTGCGACCGACGAGGTCGCCATCCGCTTCGAGAACGTTCGCAAGCTGTACAAGATCCGTCAGGGCAACTTCGGCTCGCGGCAGTTCGCCGCGGTCGACGATGTGAGCTTCGAGGTCAAGAAGGGAACGACGCTCGCGCTCGTCGGCGAGTCGGGATCCGGAAAGTCCACCGTTGCCAAGCTGCTGCTGCGCCTAGAAGACAAGTCGTCTGGCTCGATCTTCATCGACGGCGCCGACACCGCCGACATGTCGAGCAGGCAGCTGTTCGAGCTGCGCCGCACGATGCAGCCGGTGTTCCAAGACCCATACGGCTCCCTCGACCCGCTGCGCAACATCGGCAACACCATCGGCGAGCCTCTCATCACCCACCGCATCGGCGACCGCGCGAGCCGCAAGCAGCGCGTGCTCGAGCTGCTCGACCAGGTGTCCCTGCCCCGATCGGTGTTCACCCGGTACCCGAACGAGCTCTCTGGCGGTCAGCGCCAGCGCGTGGCGATCGCGCGGGCGCTCGCGCTCAAGCCGGAGATCGTGGTGCTCGACGAGGCCGTGTCGGCGCTCGACGTGCTCGTGCAGGCGCAGATCCTCAACCTGCTCGCCGACCTGCAGGCGGAGCTTGGGCTCACCTACCTGTTCATCACGCACGACCTCGCGGTCGTGCGGGTGATCGCCGACAACGTCTGCGTCATGCAGCAGGGCAAGGTCGTGGAGGCCTCGTCGGTTGACGACGTCTTCGACAATCCGAAGATGGAGTACACCCGCGAGCTGCTTGCCGCGATCCCGGGAGCGCGTGCAGCGGTCTGAGGCCCGATCCGGGATGGTGCAAAGAGCGCGACGACGGGGAGCGGCCGCGATTGCCGCGGTGCTCGCCGTCGGCGCGCTCACCGCGTGCACAGAGCAGAGCCTCGTCGTTGACGGCAGCAGCGTCGCAATCGCGAGCGCGCAGGCCGTGACCTCGCTCAACGACCGCACGACGTTCGGCAACACCCCGGCGAACGCCGCCGTGGTGGCGGCCACCGGCTCGGGCTTCTCGTACTACTCGGCCGATCGCGAGCTCGTGCGGGATGAGTCGTTCGGCCACTACGAGGTCGTCTCGCAGCAGCCGTTCTCCGTGCAGTACACGGTCGCGGAGGGCGTGACCTGGTCGGATGGCGTTGCCGTCGACGCGGCAGACCTGCTCCTGTCGTGGGCGGCGAACTCCGGTGCGTTCACGACGGAGGGCTTCCAGCCCAGCCGCTTCGTCGACCGGGCGACCGGGCAGTTCACCGAGTTTCCCGATGGCGCGGTCTACTTCGACGGCGCTCATCGCTCCGGGCTCCAGCACGTGTCCGGGGTGCCAGAGCTCGGCGACGACGGCCGCTCGATCACGCTCACCTACGACGAGTACTTCCCCGACTGGGAGCTCGCCTTCACGGTCGGGCTGCCGGCGCACGTGGTCGTCGAGCAGTCGCAGACGGTGCGGGGCACCGACGAGGAGCCGAAGCACGTGAAGGCCAAGCGACTGCTCATCGAGGCAGTGCAGGATGCCGACGCGGCATCCCTCGCCCCGATCGCCGAGACCTGGAACTCCGCATTCAACCTCGCCGACGGACGCCTCGACGCCGACCTGCTCGTCTCGAACGGCCCGTACGTCATCACGGCGGTCGACGCGGATGCCGTCACCCTCGCCGCGAACACCGGCTACACCGGGCAGCGCCAGCCTCGCTTCGAGACCGTGGTCATCCGCACGATCACCGACCCGCTCGAGGCCGTCGCCGCCCTCCGCGACGGCGAGGTCGACGTGATCGCGCCGACCCCCACGCCCGACGTCGTCAGTGCGCTCGCCCAGCTGGCGGATGTCGAGGTCACCATCGGCGAGAGCGGCCAGTTCGAGCACCTCGACCTGCAGTTCTCGCGCAGCCGAAGTGGAGCGCTCGACGATCCGCTCGTGCGCGAGGCGTTCCTTCGCCTCGTGCCGCGTCAGCAGATCCTCGACGAGCTCGTGGCGCCGGTGGCACCCGACGCCCGGGTGCGCGACTCCTTTGTCTTCTCGCCGGGCACGGAGTCATACGAGAAGGCGCTGGAGTCGTCGGCCGCGAGGGAGTTCGCGCGGGTCGATGTGGCGGGAGCGAAGCGGCTGCTCGACACGGCGGGTGTCGCCTCACCGGAGGTGTGCATCCTGTTCGATCCGGCGAATCCCCGCCGGGTGGCGGAGTTCAGGCTGATCCAGGAGAGCGCGGCTCGCGGCGGCTTCGTCGTCACCGACTGCTCCACGCCCGACTGGGAGGAGTTCCTCGGGGTCACCGGCGCCTACGACGCCGCCCTGTTCGCCTGGAACGAGTCGACCGCCGCGATCTCCGGCCCGGCTGCCCGCCTGGCCAGTGGATCACCCACGAGCAACTTCTCGCACTACGCGAGCGAGGAGGTCGACCTGCTGCTCGCCGAACTCGCGGTCGAGCCCGACCCCGCGGAGCGCGATGCGCTGCTGGCCGAGATCGACGCCGCACTGTGGGATGACGCCTACGGGGTGCCGCTCTACCAGTTCCCCTCGCTCGTCGCAGTGCGCGACGGCGTGGCGAATGTCGAGCCCTCGCCGCTGTCGCCAGGGCTCACGTGGAACCTCTGGGAGTGGCAACCGGCCGAGAAGGCCACTTAAACGGCCTCTCGCGGTAGACTTATTCGCGCAGGGCACCACTGTCGTGATCCTGAGCACCCCACAGACCCTCGCGCTATCGCGCGATCCTGTTCGCATGCGACCTTCTCGCACGGATGGGCACCCTCACCATCAAGGAATTCACCATGGCCATTGCCACCCGCTCCGACCTGCGCAACGTCGCAATCGTCGCCCACGTCGACCACGGCAAGACGACCCTCGTCGACGCCATGCTGCGCCAGACCAACTCGTTCGACGCCCACGCGCACCTCGAGGACCGCGCGATGGACTCCAACGAGCTCGAGCGCGAAAAGGGCATCACGATCCTCGCGAAGAACACCGCGGTGCTCTACAACGGCAAGCACGCCGAGGCGACCCACGCTGGCGGCAACATCACCATCAACGTGATCGACACCCCCGGCCACGCCGACTTCGGCGGTGAGGTCGAGCGCGGCCTGTCGATGGTCGACGGCGTCGTTCTGCTCGTCGACGCCTCCGAGGGCCCGCTGCCGCAGACGCGTTTCGTGCTGCGCAAGGCGCTCGAGGCCAAGCTCCCCGTCATCCTGCTGGTCAACAAGACCGACCGCCCCGACGCGCGCATCGACGAGGTCGTCGCCGAGAGCCAGGACCTCCTGCTCGGTCTCGCGAGCGACATGGCCGACGAGGTGCCAGACCTCGACCTCGACGCCATCCTCGACGTTCCCGTCGTCTACGCCTCCGGCCGCAACGGCGCCGCGAGCTGGAACAAGCCGGCGAACGGCACCCTTCCAGACAACGACGACCTCGAGCCGCTATTCGACGCGATCCTCAAGCACATCCCGGCGCCGACCTATGACGACGCCCACCCGCTGCAGGCCTGGGTCACCAACCTCGACTCCTCGCCGTTCCTCGGCCGTCTCGCACTGCTGCGCGTCTTCAACGGGACGATCAAGAAGGGCCAGACGGTCGCATGGGTCAAGCACGACGGCTCCGTCGCCAACGTGCGCGTCACCGAGCTCATGATCACCAAGGCGCTCGACCGCTACCCGACAGAGTCGGCTGGCCCCGGTGACATCGTCGCCGTCGCCGGCTTCGAGGACATCACCATCGGTGAGACCCTCGCCGACCCGACCGACGTTCGCCCACTGCCGACCATCACGGTCGACGACCCGGCGATCTCGATGACCATCGGTACCAACACGAGCCCGATGATCGGCAAGGTCAAGGGCCACAAGCTCACCGCCCGCATGGTCAAGGACCGCCTCGACCGCGAGCTCATCGGTAACGTCTCGATCAAGCTCGTCGACATCGGCCGCCCCGACGCGTGGGAGGTTCAGGGCCGTGGAGAGCTCGCGCTCGCCATCCTCGTCGAGCAGATGCGCCGCGAGGGCTTCGAGCTCACCGTCGGCAAGCCGCAGGTTGTCACCAAGAAGGTCGACGGCAAGCTGCACGAGCCGTTCGAGCACCTGACGATCGATGCGCCAGAGGAGCACCTCGGCGCCATCACGCAGCTGCTCGCCGCCCGCAAGGGCCGCATGGAGGGCATGTCGAACCACGGCACCGGCTGGGTTCGCATGGAGTTCATCGTTCCCTCGCGTGGCCTCATCGGCTTCCGCACCGAGTTCCTCACCATCACGCGCGGCTCCGGCATCGCCAACGCCGTCGCGCACGGCTACGAGGCGTGGGCCGGTTCCATCGAGACCCGCACCAACGGCTCCATCGTCGCCGACCGCGCCGGTGTCGCCACGCCGTTCGCCATGACGGCCCTGCAGGAGCGCATGTCGTTCTTCGTCGAGCCGACCCAGGAGGTCTACGAGGGCATGGTCGTCGGTGAGAACTCGCGCGCCGATGACATGGACGTGAACATCACCAAGGAGAAGCAGCTCACCAACATGCGCCAGTCGACCTCCGACACCTTCGAGCGCATGACGCCGTCGCGCAAGCTGACGCTCGAGGAGTGCCTCGAGTTCGCCCGCGAGGACGAGTGCGTCGAGGTAACCCCGGAGTTCGTGCGCATCCGCAAGGTCGAGCTCGACGCCAACGCCCGCGCCCGCCGCGCGTCGCAGCTGAAGAAGCAGAACGCCTAGGCAGAGCATCTGAGAAGGCCCGGTTCGCGTCGCGAGCCGGGCCATTCTCGTCTCCGACTATGTCAACCGGGCCGTGGGCGCCGGCCGTCGTGGCTCTAGAGGCAGCGGAATCCCCACTGTCGGCAGTCGCGGCACGGCAATAGGCTGTGCCCGAAGCGATCGGAGCACCCATGACCCCCTTGCGCCCCACCCCCAGTCTCGCCCTCCTCGCCGCCCTCGGCCTCAGTGCGGCTCTCGTGCTCGGCGGCTGTGCGCTGCTGCCGTCGATCCCGATCCCCGGGGGCGGTTCGAGCCAGAACCAGGACGACGACGGCGGCTCCACCAGTGACGGCGACGACTCACTCGAGGACGACCTCGACGACAACCCGTTCATCGAGCAGACGATGCCGGCGACCTTTCCTGCCGACGTTCCCGTGCCAGACCTCGACATCCTGCTCGCTCTCGACCTCGGCACCGGATGGACGATCGGCTACAAGACCGACGACGCGGTCGGCGAGTTCACCGAGTTGGCCGATCGCTATGCAGCGGAGGGCTGGGAGGAGCTCAGCAGGCAGGCCAGCACAGACCAGGCCTTCGCCGCCTACGACTCGGCCGAGTACCAGGTGCAGCTCAACGCTGCCACCGACGACACCGGGTTCGACACGCCGGTGCTTTCCATCACCGTAGTCCGCAAGAACTGACAGAGGAGAAACCCATGCGCACAGCACACCGCACGACCGTTGCCGCCATCGCCATCGCCGCCGCGCTCGTCATGACACCGCTGCTATCCGGCTGCGGCGGCATCGAGGGCATCATCGGCCAGGCGACCGGCGGCGCCATCCAGCCATCGGTCGGCGAGCTGCCCAACGAGTGGCCGAGCGAGGTTCCCGTTGTCGACGGTGAGATCATCGGGGGCAACAAGGCGACTGATCCAGAGAACGAGTCATCGACTCTGTGGACCGCCATCATCGGCCGCAACGACGACGTGGACGCGACGAAGTCCGCCGTCGCCGCCTCCCTCGAGGCTGCCGGATTCGAGGGTGTTGCGACCGAGGGCGCCCCGATCGACGCGCTGCCCTACAAGAACGCGACCTACACGGTGCTCGTCGTCGTCGCTCCAGGGGAGAACGACACCGTCACCGCGACGTACAACGTGACCCAGACCGTCGAGTAGCGACGTCTCAGTCGAACAGGGCCGCTCCGATGGGGTGGCCCTTTCGCGCTCCGGGCGGCACGGCGAAGATGGCAGAGCCGACGTGGCGGAGGTACTCGTTGAGTCCGTCGTTCTTGGCCAGCGCGAGCTGAACAGGAACGAACTGCGTCGCCGGATCCCGCTGGAAGCTGATGAAGAACAGGCCGGCGGTCAGACGCCCGAGCTCGTCGTTGCCGTCGACGAAGTTGTAGCCGCGGCGAAGCATCGCCGCACCACCGTGCTGGCTGGGGTGCGCGAGGCGCACGTGGGCGTTCTCGCCGATGATCGGCTCCCCGCCGCGACCCGCGACGGCGAAGTCGGGAGCCGTGAACTCGCTGCCGCCGCTGAGCGGCGCGCCGTCGCCCTTGGTGCGGCCAACGAGGTTCTCCTGCTCCCGGAGCGACGTGCGGTCCCAGGTCTCGATGGTCATGCGGATCTTGCGTGCGACGAGGTACGAGCCGCCGTGCATCCAGGGCGCGCTCTCGTCGGTGCCAACCCAGACGTGCTCTGCCACGGCATCCGTGTCCTCTGACTTCAGGTTGGCGGTGCCGTCCTTGAAGCCGAAGAGGTTGCGCGGTGTCACCTGGGCGCGGCTGGTCGACGAGGTGCGGCCGAAGCCGAGCTGCGACCAGCGGATCGCGGCGCGCCCGAAAGCGATCCGCGAGAGGTTGCGGATGGCGTGCACGGCCACCTGCGGGTCGTCACTGCACGCCTGGATGCACAGGTCGCCACCGACCTGGTTGGGCAGCAGCGCGTCGCCGGGGAAGTGGGGGAGGTCGATGAGGGCATCCGGGCGGCGGTCGGCGAGACCGAAGCGCTCGTCGAACAGCGAGGGGCCGAAGCCGAAGGTGATGGTGAGCCCTGCCGGTGGCAGGTCGAGTGCCTCGCCGGTGTCGTCGGGCGGCGAGTCGTACGGCCCGTCGGCCGGGCCGAACGGGCCGGCGCTGCTGCCCGCGGTCATGCGCTCTGCCGCATAGCTCCAGTCGGCGAGCAGCTCGCGCAGGTCGTCGCGGCTGATGTCGAGCACATCGAATGCAGCGAAGTGCAGGCGGTCCTGTGCCGGTGTGGTGATGCCCGACTGGTGGTCGCCGAAGAACGGGTAGCTCGCTGCGGCCCCGGAGGTCACTGTCGCGGCATCCGGCACGGCCCGGTCGACCGCGAAGCCGACGCCAGCGCCGATGACGGTCGCCCCGGCGAGCCCGAGCAGCCCCCGCCGCGACAGCCCCGGCTTGTGCTCTGGCGTCACGTCGTCGGTCATATGACCAGTGCGCCGGTCAGCTTCGACAGCGGCTCGGCCAGGGCGTTGACCTGGTCGGAGAAGGCGCGGATCTCGTCATCGGAGAGCTCGGTGTAGAGCACGAAGCCATCGCCGACGCGCTGCTCGTCGAGCAGGGACTGCAGCTGCGCGAACTCGGTGTCGAGCTGGTCGGCGAGGTCGGCATCCTTCTCGATCAGGATGTCGCGCACCCCGTCGTAGAGCACCTTGGCACCGTCGATGTTGGCCTGGAAGTCCCACAGGTCGGTGTGCGACCAGAACTCCTCCTCGCCGGTGACCTTGCCCTCTGCGACCTCGGCGAGGAGGCCGATCGCGCCGTTGGCCTGCTGGTCGAGCGTGAACTCGAGCTGTTGCACGTTGCCGTAGAGAGTGGTGGTGTCTTCGACGAGCTGGGAGGCAAGGGCCTCGCGCTTCTCCTGGCTGTAGGCAGCAAAGCCTGCCTCGGCGTCGGCGGGCCAGAGGTCTTTCTCTATGGCGTGCCAG
The DNA here is from genome assembly GCF_057073975.1 of Conyzicola sp. Classification (NCBI taxonomy): domain Bacteria; kingdom Bacillati; phylum Actinomycetota; class Actinomycetes; order Micrococcales; family Microbacteriaceae; genus Conyzicola; species Conyzicola sp. The sequence goes on from NZ_JBXMIS010000096.1 coordinate 10,569, forward strand.
CCGGTCCACTCCTGGCCCTCTTCGAGGTCGGCCTCGCGCAGGTCCATGCGCGGGTCGAGGTCGCCGAAGCTCTCTGCGACGGTCTCGATGCGCTCCCAGAAGACGCGGGTCGGTGCGTAGAGGGCCCGGGCTGCGTCGTCGTCGCCGGCGATGTAGGCCTCGGCGAACGCCTCGGTGCCGACCACGAGGTTCTCGACCTGGTCTTTCACGTACGACGCGTAGTTCGCGTTGGCTGTCTCGACCTGCTCTGCGACGTCGCCGCCAGAGAGGTCTGCGCCAGAGTCGGTGACGGTGAACGCCGACCTGCCGACGCCGTCGCCGAGCATTCCGGGCTTGCAGACGGTGAAGTACTCGCCCGGCTTGGCGATGACGACGAGGGTGCGCTCGATGCCCGGCCCGATGTTCTCGACCTCGCCGACGATGCGAAGACCGTCGTCGGCCAGAAGGTAGAACTCCGTCACCTCGTCGCCGGAGTTGGCGACGGTGAAGCTCAGGGTGCCGCTGGGGGCCTCGCTGGCGGATACCTCGCACGCCGTAGCCGAGCTATCGACCGTGAGCGCGGTGGCCGATCCTGACTGGGCCGACGGATTGTTCGGCACGCAGGCCGACACACCGAGGAGAACGGCGAGCCCGACGATGGCGGCGGCTGCGGGGCGGATGGTCATGAAGCTCCTTGGGTCTGCACGCTCGGGGCGATGGGGTCAGACGCCGCTGCGTGGCGGCGCACGGAGAGGATGAAGAGGGTGAGCACGGTGCCGACGTACAGGAGCCACGTGACGGCCTCGAGCCAGGTGGTGGCCGGCGAGAAGTTGAAGACGCCCTTGAGCAGGGTTCCGTACCAGCTGTCGGGCGGGATCGCGGCGCTGACGTCGAAGGCGAGGCTGGTGAGGCCTGGCAGAACGCCGGCCTCCTGCAGGTCGTGCACGCCGTAGGCCAACACTCCGCCGGCCACGACGATGAGGAACACCCCGGTGTAGGTGAAGAACTTGCTGAGGTTGATGCGAACAACCCCGCGGTAGATGAGGTAGCCGAGAACGACCGCCACGAGGATGCCGAGCCCAGCTCCGGCGAGCGGCAGCACCGTCGCGCCGCTGGCACGCACCGCGGCCCAGATGAAGAGCGCCGTCTCGATGCCCTCGCGACCGACAGCGAGGAATGCGACGAGCACGAGGCCCCATCCGGCTCCCGCGAGATGGCTGTCGACGTCGTGGCGCAGCTCGCTCGACAGACCGCGGGCGGCCCGCAGCATCCAGAAGATCATCCAGGTCACGAAGGCCGTTGCGACGATGGAGAGGATGCCGCCGATGAGCTCCTTCGCCTCGAACGAGAGGCCGTAGGCGCCGAAGGTCAGGATGGCGCCGGTGGCAAGCGAGATCGCCACGGCGATGCCGACACCGGTCCAGATGCGGGGGAGCACATCGCGGCGGTCGATCTTGATGACATAGGCAATGAGGATGCCGACGACAAGAGCGGCCTCGAGGCCTTCGCGAAGGCCGATGAGAAAGTTAGCGAGCACGCGAGTAGTCCGTGACGGGAGAGGGTTTGGATTGGTAAGGCTATCCTTACCGATTCGACACTAGTGGCCGCGGGTGCCCCGTGTCCAATGCGCGCGGAGCCGCCGTGCCGCTGCGTCTAGAATTGATGCATCCCCCCGCCGAAAGGATGCTCGATCACGTGACATACGTCATCGCCCAGCCCTGTGTCGATCTCAAGGATCGCGCCTGCATCGACGAGTGCCCTGTCGACTGCATCTACGAGGGCGACCGGATGCTGTACATCCACCCCGACGAGTGCGTCGACTGCGGTGCATGCGAGCCGGTGTGCCCGGTCGAGGCCATCTACTACGAAGACGATGTGCCAGACCAGTGGGCCGACTACTACAAGGCCAACGTCGAGTTCTTCTCCGAGCTCGGCTCGCCCGGCGGCGCATCCAAGGTCGGCGTCATCCACAGCGACCACCCGCTCGTCGCGGCTCTACCGCCGCAGGAGGTCGCGCACTAGCGTGCTCGAGCTTCCTGATTTTCCGTGGGACACCCTCGTGCCCTATGCGGAGAAGGCGCGGTCATACCCGAGCGGCATGATCGATCTGTCGGTCGGGTCACCGGTCGACGAGACGCCGTCGGTCGTTCGCGAGGCGCTGGCTGCGGCGACGGACGCCCACTCCTACCCGCAGACGGCCGGCACCCCTGCCCTGCGTGAGGCGATCGTCGAGTGGTACGCCCGACGCCGCGGCGTCGACGACCTGTTGGTTGCGAACGTCATGCCCACCATCGGCTCGAAAGAGCTCATTGCGCTGATGCCGCTGCTGCTCGGGCTCGGGCGTGGTGACACCGTCGTCTTCCCCGCCGTCGCCTACCCCACCTACGCGATCGGCGCTGCCCTGGTCGGCGCAACGGCCTGTGCGTCGGACGACCCGGCCGCGTGGCCGGAGTCCACCCGGCTCATCTGGATCAACTCGCCCGGCAACCCCGACGGCTCGGTGCGCTCGGTCGAGTTCCTGCGTGCCGCCGTCGCGCGTGCTCGTGAGCTCGACGCCGTCGTCGTCAACGACGAGTGCTACGCGGAGTTCGCGTGGGATGCAGAGAGCCCGTCGATCCTCGACCCGCGGGTCATCGAGGGCGAGCGCAATCACGTGCTCTCCGTCTACTCGCTGAGCAAGCAGTCCAACCTCGCCGGCTACCGCGCTGGCTTCGTCGCGGGATGCAGCAATCTCATCGACGAGCTCCTCGCCGCCCGCAAGCACATCGGCCTGATCCCTCCCGCCCCAGTACAGGCGGCGATGATCGCCGCCCTCGGAGACGAGGCCCACGTCGCTCTGCAGCGCGAGCGGTACGCGGCTCGTCGCGGCATCCTTCGCCCCGCGCTCGAGGGTGCGGGGCTCCGCGTCGACCACAGCGAGGCTGGCCTCTACCTCTGGGCGACGCGGAATGAGGACGCGTGGGCGACCGTCGCAGCGCTCGCCGACATCGGCATCCTTGTGGCTCCCGGTTCGTTCTACGGCGCGCAATCAGGGCAGCACGTGCGAATCGCCCTCACCGCGACCGATGCAGCGGTCAGCGAGGCCGCGGCTCGGATTGGCTCCACTCTCTAACGAATCCTCCAGCGGTTTGGGCGATACGTCAGTAGCTTGCGCCAGCGAATAAGCTGTAGGAGTGAACACTTCCTCAGAGCCAGAGAAGGCAAAGCTGCACTTTCCCGGCGGCTCCGCGGAGTTCCCGATCATCCGGGGTGTCGACGGCCGTGACACCATCGACATCTCGACGTTCATGAAGCAGACGGGCTACACGACGCTCGACCAGGGCTTCGTGAACACCGCCTCGACCAAGAGCGCGATCACCTACATCGACGGCGACGCCGGAATCCTGCGCTACCGCGGCTACCCGATCGAGGCCGTCGCAAAGAACTCGACATACCTCGAGGTGGCATGGCTGCTCATCTACGGCGAGCTCCCGACTGCCTCCGAGCTCGAGGAGTTCGACGACAAGATCCGTCGGCACACGCTCCTGCACGAAGACCTCCGTCGTTTCTTCGACGCCCTCCCGCACAATGCGCACCCGATGTCGGTGCTCTCGAGTGCCGTCTCCGCTCTCTCGACCTACTACGAGCACGACCTCAGCGTGCACGACCCAGAGAAGATCGAGCTGTCGATCGTGCGACTGCTGGCCAAGCTGCCGGTGATCGCGGCCTACGCCCACAAGAAGAGCCTCGGTCAGGCCTTCCTCTACCCCGACAACTCCCTGTCGTTCGTCGACAACTTCCTCAAGCTCAACTTCGGCACGATGGCAGAGCCGTACATCGTCGACCCCGTGCTCTCCAAGGCGCTCGACCGCCTGCTCATCCTGCACGAGGACCACGAGCAGAACGCCTCGACCTCCACGGTGCGCCTTGTCGGCTCGACCGAGGCGAACATCTTCGCGTCCATCTCCGCCGGCATCAACGCCCTCTACGGCCCGCTGCACGGCGGCGCCAATGAGGCCGTTCTCAAGATGCTCGGCGAGATCCGTGACTCCGGCGAGGGCGTATCCCGCTTCGTCGAGCGGGTCAAGAACAAGGAGCAGGGCGTTCGCCTCATGGGCTTCGGCCACCGTGTCTACAAGAACTTCGACCCGCGCGCGACCCTGGTCAAGGAGAGCGCCGACGAGGTGCTCGCCGCCCTCGGCATCCAGGACCCCCTGCTCGACATCGCAAAGGAGCTGGAGCAGGCCGCCCTCGCCGACGACTACTTCATCGAGCGCAAGCTCTACCCGAACGTCGATTTCTATACCGGCGTCATCTACAAGGCCATGGGCTTCCCGCAGCGCATGTTCACGCCGCTCTTCGCGATCGGCCGCCTTCCCGGGTGGATCGCCCACTGGCGCGAGATGAACCTCGACCCGGCCACGAAGATCGGCCGCCCGCAGCAGCTCTACATCGGCGCGCCAGAGCGGGAGTGGCCCACCGGGCGCTAGCCCCTTCGGCGCGGCACCCGAATCACCCCTGCTACCTGCCAAATGAAGGCCACTTGAGGCATTCGAGTCGCTGAGTGCACGGCTTTGTGCGGAAGGTCGACGCGGCATCCTGCATTTGGCATGTTGCTGCAGGTGGCAGGTGACAGCCACGGTCATCGATCACTCCCGATGGTCGCCGCGCCCCAGGGCCGCCAGTAGTGCGGCCCGCACCTCATGCCAGCGCTCAAACACTTGTCGATAGCTGAAACGCAGCACCCGGAACCCGAGCGCGCTGAGTCTCGAGTCGCGGCGACGGTCAGACTCGAACTGGTCTGGGTCGGAGTGGTAGGCGAATCCATCAACTTCGACGACGAGCCTCGTGCCGAACACGAAGTCGACGCGACCTACCCCACGAATAGCAACCTGGCTGCGCAGCTGCAGCCCGAGCCGACGACAGCGAAACCGAAAGACCGACTCTGTGATCGACTCCACCTCACCGTCGGCCTCGGCGAGGAGCGCAGCAAGGCGGACAGGAAGTGGATGGATGGCGTTGAGCCATTCCAATCTCGTCACCATGCCGTATCGCATCGCGCAATCCGCGGCTGCCACCACCCGCTCCGGACTCACGCAGACTGCCATCTCAAGCAGGCACTCGAGTGGTGTGCCAATCAGGCGTCGACTTCTGCGCAGCTGACGTCTCCAATGAACGACGGTGGTCTCGCCCGGCGCGGACCGAAGCCGCATCCGCATGTTCGATTCGGTTCGCAGTCGTGCGTCGGTGTGCCGAACCACCACGTGAAGACTTGGCATGCCGCGAACCCAGAGACCGAGGTGCCGCGCCGCGCTCACGCACCCTAGGGAGCCGCCGACCCGTGCGGCGCGCACGAGTTCGTCGTCCGTGCTCGGCAGGCAGTACCAGCCCTGTCTGACGCGGACTATCCGTCCGTGGTGCACAGCGTGGGCGAGCACGGCGCGCGTTGCGCCGCGTGCATACAGCTCGTGGGTCGCGGCTATGCCGCCGAGGACGTTAATCGAATGCCGAAGATCCATCGACGCAGAGTGCAGCGTCGTGGGTGCCCCGCGAGAGCCCGACCGCCTCTCTGTGCACAACGGGCGACAACCAGCCAAATGCAGGAGTGGAGCGTATTTCAGCTCCTGCCGGACATACCAAGTAGCGCGGGCACCTGGAGGTGGCCTTCATTTGGCAGGTAGTGCGAGCGGCGCGGGCAGCCTTACGCGTGCAGCGCCGCGTTGAGCGCGATGCCGTCGCCGGAGCGGGGCAGCACCTCAACGGCCCCGGTGAGCGAGTTGCGGCGGAACAGCAGGTTCGGCACGCCACTGAGAGCGGCGGCCTTGACGGTGTCCGACGTGCCGACCACCGATACCTTGGTGCCGGCCGTCACATACAGCCCGGCCTCGACGACGGTGTCGTCGCCGATCGAGATGCCGATGCCCGAGTTCGCGCCGAGCAGCGCGCGGGCGCCGATCGCGACCTTCTCCGTTCCACCACCCGACAGGGTGCCCATGATCGATGCGCCGCCGCCGATGTCGGCACCGTCGCCGACGACGACGCCCTGCGAGATGCGGCCCTCGACCATCGAGGTGCCGAGGGTTCCCGCGTTGAAGTTCACGAATCCCTCGTGCATGACGGTCGTGCCTGGGGCGAGGTGCGCCCCGAGGCGCACCCGTGACGCGTCGGCAATGCGAACCCGGGATGGCGTGACGTAGTCGAGCAGGCGAGGGAACTTGTCGATGCCGTGCGCTGCGATCCCCTCCCGCTGCAGCGCGATGCGCAGTCGGTCGAAGTCGGCGGGCAGCACCGGGCCGGCGTTGGTCCACGTGACGATCGGCAACTGGCCGAAGATTCCGTCGAGGTTGATGGTGTTCGGCGCGACGAGCAGGTGCGAGAGCAGGTGAAGGCGAAGGTAGGCGTCGCTCGTGGATGCCGGAGCGGCATCCAGGTCGATCTGCACCGTGACGAAATCGAGCGTGACGTTGCGCCGCGGGTCGGAACCGACGAGCTGCTCGAACTCCGCCGGGGCGATGTGCGGGTCGGTGCCGGCCGGCAGCTCTCCGAGGGCGGGGGAGGGGTACCAGGTGTCGAGCACGGTGCCGTCGCCGGCGATGGTGGCGAGGCCGTAGCCCCAGGCGGCGCGAGAAGTCATGCCCCCAGAGTACCGATCGCTAAACTTGCCGCGTGCCCCTTGACCTCGCCGCTGGCTCTGTCGCCCTCACCCGCCAGCTCTGCGACATCGAGTCGGTCTCTGGCAACGAGGCGGCGGTGGCCGATGCGATCGTCGAGGCGCTCGCCACCGCGACGCACCTCGAGGTCATTCGCAACGGCGACGCCATCGTGGCGCGCACAAGCCTCGGCCGGGCCAGGCGCGTCGTGATCGCCGGCCACATCGACACGGTGCCCGTCAACGACAACCTGCCGACGCGGCTCGATGAGCACGGCGTGCTGTGGGGCCGCGGAACCGTCGACATGAAGGCCGGGGTCGCTGTGCAGCTCGTGCTCGCGGCAGAGCTCTCCGAGCCCGACGTCGACCTCACCTGGATCTGGTACGACAACGAGGAGGTCGCCTCCTCGCTGAACGGGCTCGGCCGACTCGCCCGCGAGCGGCCAGACCTGCTCGAGGGGGACTTCGCGATCCTCGGGGAGCCGACGAGCGCGGCGATCGAGGGCGGCTGCAACGGCACGGCCCGCATCGAGGTGCGCACCCACGGCATCCGGGCGCACTCCGCTCGGGCGTGGGTCGGCCACAATGCCATCCACGATCTCGCTCCCGTGCTCGCGACGCTCGCTGCGTACACGCCGGCCGACATCGAGGTCGACGGCCTCGTCTACAAAGAGGGGCTCAACGCCGTCGGCATCTCTGGCGGGGTCGCCGGCAACGTGATTCCCGACGCGGCAGCCGTCGTCATCAACTTTCGCTTTGCTCCGAGCCGTACGGGGGCCGAGGCCATCGCCCACCTCGAGCAGCTCTTCGATGGCTTCGAGGTGGTTGTGACCGACCTTGCCGAGGGCGCGCGCCCCGGGCTCGACGCGCCGCTCGCCCAGGGCTTCGTCGCGGCAGTGGGCGGAGAGGCGAAGCCGAAGTACGGCTGGACCGATGTCGCCCGCTTCTCTGCGCTCGGCATCCCCGCCGTCAACTACGGCCCCGGCGACCCGATTCGCGCTCACGCCGACGACGAGCGCGTCGATGTGGCAGAGATCGAGGCGTGCGAGCGGGGACTGCGGGCATGGCTGGGCAGCGGCTCCATCTAGCCCCAGCGCGGGAGGCGGTCGCGGCGGGTGCCGCGCTCGCGCTCAGCATCGTGGTGGTCGCGCACCTCATCGTCTCTGACCGGGTCGCCTTGCTCTACACCGACGGCGACTCCCTCATCACGACACTGGTGGCGAGGTCGATTGCATCCGGTGAGCCGCAGGACTGGGCGATGTCGTCGGTGCTGTTCATTCCAGAGACCGCGCTCCTCTGGCTGCTCTTGCTGCTCGGACTGCCCGTCATGGCGGCGCTGACCGTCAACGCGGTGATCAACCTGCTCGCGCTCTACGCCGCCATCCGATTCGTCGTCGGCGCTCGCGGTGCCGCGCTCGCCGCCTTCGGGGTCTTCGCCGCAGTCGCCATGCTCGACGCCACCGACTCGCGAGAGAGCCTCGAGCTCGCCTCGCTCATGGCGACGACGACCTACTACTCGTCGACGGTGATCGGCGTGCTCCTCACCGTCGGGCTGCTGCTGCGCCCTCCGGGCTCGCGGGTGCAGCTGGCGGGTATCGCGACGATCGCGCTCGTGTGCACGATCACGAATCCGATCTATCTGGCCTGGGCGGTCGTGCCGCTCGTGCTGCTTCTCGCAGCGGCTGTGCACCTGCCGCTGCGGGCGCGACTTATGGGGGCGGCGGCCCTCGTCGTCGGCAGCGGTCTCGGCCTGCTGCTTCGGCTGCCGCTGGCACCGTGGATCGCCAACACGGGCCTCGGCTATGCGCAGCCGGCCGACTGGCAGGAGTCCATGCAGTACTACGGCGGCCTGGTTGCCGACCGGCTGCAGGATGCCGCAGGGCTGCTCTCGGTCGCCGTGTGGGGCATCCTGATCGTTCTCGGCATCGTGCTCACCGTCGTCGGGATCCGGCGGCGCCAGGCGCGGCTGGCGGCCCTCGCGGCCGTGTCGTGGATGGTGCCCCTCGTCGTCATCCTCGGTGCCGTCGCGCTCGGCACCCATGCCGCCCGCTATCTCCAGCCCGCCGTGTTCCTGCCGGTGCTGGCCATCGCTGCGGCCATCTCGGTGCTCGCGCCGACAGCGCACCGTCTTGTGCTTCCCACGATCGCGGCAGTACTCGCTATGGCGGCGATCATCGCGCTGCCCGGCCTCGTGGTGACGGCATCGCAGCGCTACCCGAACGACGACATCGCCTGCGTCGTGCAGTGGGTCGAGCAGTCTGGCCGGATCGGCGCAGGCCAGTTCTGGACCGTGCGCACACCAAAGGCATACGCGTCTGACCCTGGGCAGCTCGTGCAGGTGGACTTCCGGCTCGGCTCCTACGCGTGGCTGGTCAACCGCAGCGATTTCGCGCCGGGAGCGGTGTCGTTTCTGGTGACCGACGAGCAGTCGGTGCCCTTCGAGCTGCCAGAGGGGATAGCCGACCAGAGCACCGAGTCGATCCGCTGCGGAAGCTACACGATCCTCGACTTCGGGGCGCCGATCGTGCCGCTCGGCGACCAGCACTCCTGACGCGATTTTTTCCCTGTCGCTTCATAGCGGATAATAGTCATGTACCTATGAAAGGGGACTTCTCATGGCAGCCATGAAACCGCGGACCGGTGACGGGCCAATGGAGGCTGTCAAAGAAGGGCGCCTCATCATCGTGCGTGTTCCGCTAGAGGGCGGCGGCCGTCTGGTCGTGTCGGTGAACGACGCCGAGGCCAAGGAGCTTCACGACGCTCTTGAGAACGTCGTAGCAGCCGTCTGAGTTTTTCCTTCGGGCAGGGCTTGCCCTGAGTTCTTCCTTCGGGCAGGGCTTGCCCTGAGTTTCTCCTTCGGGCAGGGCCTCGCCTGAGTTCACTCCCTGCTAGTTCTTCACCAGCTGCAGCAGTCCGTCACCGACGGGCACGAGAGCGGCAGTCACTGTCGACGACTCCGCAAGGCTCGCGAGCAGCGTGCGAAGGGCCGGCACCGGCTCGTCGCGCTGCGCCGGGTCGGCAACCTTGCCGCGCCACAGGGCGTGCGCGACGATGATCGTGCCGCCCGACTTGGCGAGACGGATGCCGTACTCGACGTTCTCGAGCACCGCATCCGGGTCGGCGTCGACGAACACAAGGTCGTAGTCCGACTCGTTCATGCGCGGTAGCACCGTGCTGGCGGCTCCCGTGATGAGACGAACCTTGTTGACGGGAACCCCCGCCTCGACCAGAGCGGCCTTGGCCACCTGCTGGTAGTCGGCCTCCGAGTCGATGGAGGTGAAGGATGCCGCTGGCGCGCCGCTCATGAGCCACAGTCCGCTGACCCCGAGTCCGGTTCCGATCTCGATGATGTGCTGCGGCTTCAGGGCAGCGGCGAGAAACGCGAGGTGGGCGCCTGTTGCCGCGCTCACGGTGTCGATGCCGAGCTCGGCGGAGTGCTGGCGCAGCACCGCGATGTCGTCTCGCTCTGCGATGTACGACTCGGTGAACTTCCAGTCGAGTTCTCTGCTTGCCACGTGCTGCTCCTTGGTCGACTCAAGGGTACGGCGGTTGCCACGGGTTACCGCGTATCCTGAGCGGGTGTCCTTTGGGTTGACTTTCGAGAAGCTGTTCGTGATCGGCATCATTGCCGTGATCCTGCTCGGCCCTGAGCGCCTTCCCTACTACGCCTCGCAGCTCGCCAAGCTCGTGCGATCGATGCGCGACCTCGCGAATGGCGCCAAGGAGCGCATGCGCGAGGAGATGGGCCCAGACTTCGATGACCTCGACTGGAAGAAGCTCGACCCGCGGCAGTACGACCCGCGCCGCATCATCCGCGAGGCACTTCTGGACGACGAGCCGGTTCCCGTGATCAAGCCGGTCTCCGAGGGCGCCTACATCCAGCGCCAGCGCAAGCTGCGCGAGGGGCAGAGGGCCCCGTTCGACTCCGAGGCGACCTAGCGCAGCCGCAGCCCCTTCAGGGTCTTCAACAGCACGACCATCACGCCGACCAGCGCCGACCACTCCTTGCCGGTGCGCGGAAGAGTGATGAGGCCCGTGGCCTCGGCGATCGTGCGACTCTCGACGAAGCGCAGCAGGCCCTCCGGCCCGTTGCGGCGCCCGAGCCCTGACTGCTTCATGCCGCCCATGGGCGCATCGACGCTGCCGAAGGTGGCGCGGTATCCCTCGTTGATGTTGACGCTGCCGGTGTCGATGCGCAGTGCGAGGGCGCGACCACGACGGCGGGATCCGGTGAAGATCGAGGCGTTGAGGCCGTACTCCGAGGCGTTGGCCTCGGCGACGGCCTCGTCCTCCGTATCGAAGACGTGGATGGCGACGACCGGCCCGAAGGTCTCTCCCGCCACGCACGCCATCTCCGGCGTCACGTCAGAGAGCACCGTCGGTTCGAAGAACAGCGGGCCGAGGTCGGGGCGTGGCTTGCCGCCGGCGAGCACGGTCGCGCCCTTGCCGACGGCATCCGTCACGTGCTGCTGCACCCGCTCGAGCTGCGCGGCAGTCGTTAGCGAGCCGACGTCGGTCGAGTAGTCGAACGCCGGCCCCTGAGCGAGCTCCTTCACGCGCGCAACGAACGCCTCGGTGAACGCCGCTGCGACGGCTCGCTGCACGTAGATGCGCTCGATCGACACGCAGAGCTGGCCCATCGACGAGAAGCACGCGTAGACGGCATCGGCCGCCGCCTTCGCGGGGTCGACGTCGTCGAGCACGAGGAGCGGGTTCTTGCCGCCGAGCTCGAGCGAGACGCCCGTGAGCGAGCTGGCGGCCCGCTCCGCGACGCGGGTTCCGGTGGCGGTCGAGCCGGTGAAGCAGACGTAGTCGGCGACGTCGACGACCGCGTTGCCGACCTCGTTGCCCTCACCCGTGACGACGGCCCACAGCGCGGCGGGCACCCCGGCGTCGATGAACGCGCGGCGCGAGGCGAGGATGGTGAGCGCCCCCTGGTTGTCGGCCTTCTGCACGACGCCGTTGCCGGCGGCGAGGGCGGGGATGACGTCCATGAGCGATAGCGAGAGCGGGTAGTTCCACGGGGTGATGACCCCGACGAGGCCCTTCGGCTTGTAGGAGAGCCGAGTGCTGATCACGAAGGGGATGCCAGAGCGGCGCCCCCGTGTCGTCAGCACCCGCTTCGCGGAGACGGCGTAGTAGCGGGTGACGGACGCCCCGGAGAAGACCTCCTCGAAGGCCTGCCCGCGGGTCTTGCCCGACTCCGACTGCAGGGCGTCGAGCAGTTCGTCCCGGCGCTCGAGGAGCAGGTCGTGCGCCTTCAGCAGCACGCGGCGGCGGTGGGCGAAGCCGGCGTTCTGCCAGGCGATGGCCGCGACGCGGGCGGCGGCAGCGGCATCCTCGACGTCCTGTGCCGTGCCCTTTGGCACCTCGTGCAGCAGCTCGCCGGTGAAGGGCGCATAGACGGGGGTGGTGGCCGCTCCGGCCACCGAGAGGTCACGGACCAGCTCGGCGGCGAGCGACCGGTCGAGCACTGTACCGGTCATGAGGCAAGTGTAGTTTCCCGAGGCCGCTCGGCCTCAGGATGAAGCCAACCCCAGAACGGGCACTGGCATGTGTGCGACGACCGTGGGAGAGTGTGGCGACCTGTCCGGTGCTAGACCGCGTGGGTGCGCTCGATGCGGTACGCCTCTGCCCGCAGCGACTCGACCACCCTCCGCACTGATGGCCGCTGGGCGCGGTCGGGGCGCATGACGATCGAGACGAGCCGCTCGGAGCGCACACCGGTGAGCGGGCGGGTGACGAGCCCGTTCTCGTGGTCGCGGGTCGTGTAGCGCGGCAGGATGGCGATGCCGTGTCCCGCCGCGACGAGCGACTCGACGATGCCGTTGTCGCGCAGGCGCTGTGTGATGGTGAGGGCATGCCCGACGGCTGCGGAGACATCCACGAGGATGCGGTCGAACGGGTAGTCGACCGGAACGCCGATCCAGCGCTCGCCGGCAACATCCTTCGGAGACAGCTGCTTCTTGGCCGCGAGCGGATGGTTCTCGGGGAGTGCGACGTCGAGGGGCTCGCTGAACAACGGGATCACGGTGAAGCCGCGCTCTCGCCAGGCAGGCATGATGCCGGAGGAGTCGGCCACCACGATGTCGAAGTCGGTCACCCGGTCGGTGAAGTCCACCTGCTCTGTGTCGCCGTCGTCGCAGACGAGGTCGAGGCCCGGCATGGTCGCGAGATCGGAGAGCACGCCGGGCAGCAGCATCTGCCCACCGCTCGTGAAAACCGAGAGGGTCACAGTGCCGCGGGGGGCGTGCTTGAACTCCTCCCAGACGGCGTCGGCACGCTCGAGGGCGACGGCGACATCCGTGGCGGTCTGGGCGAGCACCCGGCCCGCGCCGGTGAGCTCGATTCCGCGTCCGCGGCGCTCGGTGAGCGCAATGCCGGCCTCGCGCTCGAGCACCTTGAGCTGCTGCGACACCGCGGAGGCGGTGCGGTTCGTGGCAGCGGCGACGGCGGTGATGCTGCCGCGCTCTGAGAGCTCGCGGAGCAGTTCGAGGCGGTTCACATCCATGTAGTTAGGCTACATGATTATGTAAGAAACATTAGATTGTGCTAAACGGTTGTGCGAGGTGAAATAGATGCATACCAAGGAGAACACCATGAGCATCGTCATCATCGCAACAATCGCAGCCATCACCATCGCAGCCCTCGTGCTTACCGCACTCGAGGTCGCTCGCGACGGCTACCGCCGCATCCCGACCCGCTAAGGGCGGCACCCGACCCTCGCGGGGTCGGCTCCGAATCAAAGAGGGGCGCAGGGCGAGCGAATACGCCCAGCGCCCCTTTTTTTGCGCCCACCCCTGTTTTGCAAAACAGGAGGACCAGGGGCTGATGAGGCTGGCGGGCCTGGAGTGACCTCCCCAGACGCGCCAGCCACTCTGGCCCCGCGGATTCCTGTTTTACGAAACCGGAGGGTCAGCTGAGGCTGAGGCCGAGAGGCTTGCCGGCCAGCCCGCGCGGGCGCACCGCGAGGGCCTCGGCAGCGGCAAGGATGGCGGCCGCCGCTGGGTCGAGCGGGTGCGAGAGCACAACGGGCAGCCCCGCGTCCCCGCCCTCGCGCAGGGCCACACTCAGGGGAATCGAGGCGAGCACGGGCACGCCGAGTCGCGTCGCGACATCCTGACCGCCGCCCTCGCCGAACAGGTGGAGGATGCTGCCGTCGGGCTGGGGAAGCCCCGCCATGTTCTCGATCACTCCGATGACGGTCTGACCGGTCTGGCGGGCGACGGTGGCACTGCGCTCCGCCACGCCGGCCGCGGCGGCCTGGGGCGTGGTCACGACGATGACCTCGGCCTGCGGCAGCAGCTGCCCGAGGGAGATGGCAACGTCGCCCGTGCCGGGCGGAAGATCGAGCAGCAGCACGTCGAGGTCGCCGAAGTGCACGTCGCCGAGAAACTGCTGCATCGTGCGGTGCAGCATGGGGCCGCGCCACGAGACGGCGGTGTTGCCCTCGACGAACATGCCGATCGAGATGACCTTCACGTCGTGGGCGACCGGCGGAAGGATGAGCTCGCCGACCTTGGTCGGCTTCGCATCGGCAATGCCGAGGATGCCGGGGATAGAGAACCCGAACACGTCGGCATCCACGATGCCGACCCGCAACCCGCGGGCGGCAAGGGCGACGCCGAGGTTCGCCGTGAGCGACGACTTGCCGACGCCGCCCTTGCCGCTGGTGATCGCGGAGATGCGGGTGAGGGAGTCGGCGCCGAACTGGTTGCCGCGCGAGCGGCCGCCACGCAGGCGCGCCGTCAGTGCGTCGCGCTCGGCCGGTGTCATGACCCCGATCGACAGCTCGAGAGAGCTCACTCCCGGCACCGCCAGCACGGCGGCACGCACGTCCCCCTCGATGCGGTCGGCCGCAGGGCACCCGACGATCGTGAGCTTGAGCTCGACGCTCGCCACGCCGTCGACGACCGAGGTCGCGCCGATCATGTCGAGCTCGGTGATGGGTCGGCGGATCTCCGGGTCGATCACCCGCGCGAGCGCGGGGAGGAGGTCAATCGGTGCCGTCGTCATCCCTGTCCTCGCTCAGTTCTGCGAGGAGTGCGCGCAGCTCTGCCCTGATGAAGTCCTTGCTCGCGACATCCTTCATGGCAAGCCGCAGCGCGACGATCTCGCGGGCGAGGTACTCGGTGTCGTTGAGGTTGCGCTCCGCCCGCTGGCGGTCCTGCTCGATCTGCACGCGGTCGCGGTCGTCCTGCCGGTTCTGGGCGAGCAGGATCATGGGCGCTGCATAGGAGGCCTGCAGCGACAGGATGAGCGTGAGCAGGGTGAAGTTCGTCAGCCGAGGGTCGAACTGGGCTGCGACCGGAGCGAAGGTGTTGAAGGCGAGCCAGGCGATGACGAACACCGACATGCCGACGAGAAACCACGGGGTGCCCATCGCGCGGGCGAAGGACTCGGAGAAGCGGCCCATGCGGTCGCGGCTCTCGAAGCGACCGCCGAAGGAGGTGCGGAGCCCCTTCGGGGTGTCTAGTCGTGATTCGCTGCGCGAGGGGCGGTTAGCGCGTGCCATTGCGGGTCCTCCTTCCGGTCTGCGGTGTGGTGGTCACGAGAGCCGGTGAAGGCTCGTCGGAATCGGTACTTCGCCAGTCATCTGGCAAGAGGTAGTCGAGGACGTCGTCAATGGTCACCACCCCGACCAGTCGGTGGGTCTCGTCGACCACGGGGAGGGACACCAGGTTGTAGCTGGCGAGGATGCGCGAGACCTCTGCGGCACTCGTGTGCGCCATGACGGGCTCGAGGCTCTGGTCGAGCAGGGTGCCGAGGCGCTCGTTGGGCGGGTAGCGCAGCATCCGCTGGAAGTGCACCATGCCGAGAAAGCGGCCGGTCGGCGGCTCGTATGGCGGCAGGGTGACGCAGATCGCGGCCCCGAGCGCCGGCGCGAGCTCGTGGCGGCGGATGAGGGCGAGTCCCTCGGCGACCGTCGCGTCGGCAGACACGATGATCGGCTCCGTCGTCATGAGGCCGCCGGCGGTGTCGGGAGCGTAGGAGAGCAGGAAGCGCACGTCTTCCGCCTCCTCCGGGTCCATGAGGTCGAGCAGGGCCTCGCCGCGCTCGTCGGAGAGGTGTGCGATGAGGTCTGCGGCGTCATCCGGCTGCATCTGGTCGAGCACGTCGGCGGCTCGGTCGTCGTCGAGCTGGTTGAGGATGTCGACCTGCTCGCTCTCTGGCATCTCCTCGAGCACGTCGGCGAGGCGCTCGTCGCTCAGCTCCTCTGCGACCTCGTGCATGCGCTGCTCTGGCAGGTCGAGCATGGCGTTGGCGAGGTCGGCCGGCAGCAGGTCGGCGTAGCTGGCCACGAGCTGGGTCGCCGATTGCGCCTCGCCGGCGGTTGCCTTCTCCACTATCGCGTCCCACTTGACGAAGACGGTCTCGCCCTTGCCGAAGGTGCCGGTGCGCGGTCGACGGCAGAAGACCTGGCCGACCTCCCACTCTCCGAGGCCAACCTCCTCGATCGCGACGTCTTCGATGGTTGCCTGACCCGATCCGTCGACCATGCCGACACGGCGCCCGATGAGCTCTGCGATGACGCGAACCTCACCGCCGCGCTGCTCGAAGCGGCGGAGGTTGATGAGGCCGGTGGCGATGATCTGGCCGGAGCCGATGCTCGTGACGCGACCGATGGAGAGGAAGACACGGCGCTTGCCTGGCACCTCGACGATGAACCCGACGACGCGGGGCGACTCGGAGGAGCGGTAGACCACGAGAACGTCGCGAACCTTGCCGACCCGGTCGCCAGCGGGGTCGAAAACGGAGCACCCGGCCAGTCGGGCAGCGAAGACCCTCGTTGCGCTCACAGAGAAACCCTACCCGTCCGGGTGGGAGAATTGCGGTGTGACCAACCAGAGCATCTTCAGCCGTCGTGTCCCGCCGCAGCCGACCCTTCCGCGCGGTGCGGTTCTCGGCACCTACGAGACATATCTCGAGGCGCAGGGTGTCGTCGACCGCCTCTCGAAGGCCGAACTGGATGTCTCCTCCCTCGCCATAGTCGGCAACGACTTGAAGACGGTGGAGCGCATCACCGGCAAGCTCAGCTACGCCCGTGCGGCCGGAGGCGGGGCCGCGAGCGGTGCGTGGTTCGGGCTGTTCCTCGGTGTGGTCTTCCTGCTGTTCGCGCCGGCATCCAGCCTCTCCATCGTTGCCGCCGCAGCGCTCATCGGTGCCGGATTCGGCATGCTGTTCGGCATCGTCAGCTACGCGCTGAATCGCCGGCGCCGCGACTTCACCTCGGTGAACCAGGTGCTGGCCAGCAACTACCAGGTGATGATCGAACCGGAGCTGCTGACCAAGGCGCAGGAGATGCTGGCTCGACCGGTCAGCGAGTAAGCCAGGCTTCCACCTCGGTGGCTGTGCGAGGGATGCCGGCGGAGAGGTTCTCTGCGCCGTCCGCGGTGACGAGGATGTTGTCCTCGATGCGAACGCCGATGCCGCGCATCTCGGCGGGCACCGTCAGGTCGTCTGGCTGGAAGTAGAGCCCCGGCTCGATCGTGAAGACCATGCCCTCCTCCAGAACACCGTCGAGGTAGAGGTCGCGCCGCGCCTGCGCGCAGTCGTGCACGTCGAGCCCGAGGTGGTGCGATGTGCCGTGCACCATGTAGCGGCGGTGGTACTGGTGCTCTGGCTCGAGCGACTCCGCCGCGCTGACCGGCAGCAGGCCCCACTCCGCGGTGCGGGCGGCGATGACGGTCATCGCCTCCTGGTGGATCTCACGGAACCGGATGCCCGGCCGCACGATGGCAAAGGCCGCGTCCGCGGCCTCCAGCACGGCCTCGTAGACCCGGCGCTGCACCTCGGTGAAGGTGCCGCTCACGGGAAGGGTGCGGGTGATGTCAGCCGTGTAGTAGGTGTCGAGCTCGATGCCCGCGTCGAGCAGGATGAGGTCGCCGGGCACGACGGGGCCGTCGTTGCGGGTCCAGTGCAGGATGCACGCGTGCGGACCCGATGCCGCGATCGTGTCGTAGCCGACCGTGTTGCCCTCGGCTCGCGCCCGCCGGTTGAAGGTTCCCTCGACGAGCCTCTCGCCGCGCTCATGTGCGACGATCTGCGGAAGGTCGGCGATGACGTCGTCGAAACCCTGCTTCGTCGCTGCGACGGCGAGGCGCATCTGCTCGATCTCCCAGGCATCCTTGACGAGCCGCAGCTCGCTGAGGTCACGGGCGAGCTCGGCGTCGGCGCTCTCGTCGACCTCCTCGACGATCGTGAGCCGACGACCGTCGACCTGGTCGGTGAGGTCGCGGTCGGCTCCACGCACGATGATCGTGGTCGCGTCGACGGAGTCGAGCACTGTCTCGAACCCGGCGAGGTCGGCCGTCTCGAGCCCGAGCTCACCGGCAACCTCCGCGAGGGACGGCCGTGCACCCGTCCAGAACTCGCCGATCTCGGGATTCGCGTAGAACTCGTCGGAGTCGCGACCGGCTGCCTTGCGAAAGTAGAGCGTGGGGCTGTGGCCATCGTCTGTCGGCTCGAGCAGCAGAACACTGCCCGGCACCGAGTCGCTGCCCCAACCCGTGAGATGCGCGAAGGCGGAGTGTGCCCGAAACGGGAAGTCGGTGTCGTTGGAGCGCACCGCGGCCGTGCCAGCAGGGATGATGATGCGCACGCCAGGGTGCATAGCCGAGATGCGCGCCCGTCGATGGGCAGCAAGGTCGGCCTCCTCGCGTCGGCTCACCACCGCGGCGGGGCGCTCTGACCATTCACCGGAGATGAAGCGGCGGAACTCGTCAGAGAGGGGGGTGGTCGACCGGTTGCTGGTCGCGCGAGGCGCGGCTGACTTCTCGTTTGCCATGCCCCTATTCTCTAACGACTCGTATTGCGGGAGCGTCGTCGCTTCGATGCGGTTGCTGTGCCCGGCACGGGTGCCGTCAGCCCGGTCGGCTGGGAGGCGCTCACGTGGGCGCTCGCGCTTCGCGGGAGGGAGATGGGGGCAACCACCGGAGCGGGTTGCGTCGCTGTCTCGTCGGTGGCGGTCATCTCTGCCCCTTCGTCTGACCCCCGTTCTGGGGGAGGGATCCCATGGTGACAGAGACGGTTTAGTCTTGTCGAGCCCCCGTCAACAGTGACACTCTGTAACGGTTGTCGACGGCACAGGTCGCAGCCGCCCGACGGCCACCCGGCGCTCGAGATGGCGACCAGAGGACCATGTCCCCCTTAAGCCCGACACTGGTGGAAGCCCGCACCGCGCCCCGCGAGCGCATTCTCGCGGCGAGCTACGACCTGTTCGCGCGCCGCGGAGTTCGCGACGTCTCTGTCGACGAGGTGATCGCCGCATCCGGTGTCGCCAAGGCCACGCTCTACCGGCACTTCCCGTCGAAGGACGACCTCGTGCTCGCCTTTCTCGAGAGGCGAGAGCGAGTCTGGACCTACGGCATCGTCGAGGCGGGAGCGCGCGCCCGTGCCGATACGCCGATCGGCCGGCTGCTCGCGATCTTCGACGTCTTTCACGACTGGTTCCAGCGCGACGACTTCGAGGCGTGCTCCTTCATCAACGTGCTTCTCGAGATGGGACCGGAGCACCCGGCTGGCCGCGCCAGCGGCGTCTACCTGAGCAACATCCGCGCTCTCGTCGCGAGGTTCGCGACCGAGGCAGGGCTGCGCGACCCTGACGAGTTCGCGCGCTCGTGGCACATCCTCATGAAGGGCTCGATCGTGCAGGCGAGCGAAGGAGATGCGCTCGCGGCGATGCGCGGCAAGGCGATGGCACAGCTGCTCATCGCCGAGTACAGCTAGCCGGCCGGCACCAGCTCTGCGAGCACGGGGCGATGGTCGCTTCCGACGTTGTCGTAGTTCTGGATCACGCGCATGCCGGCCACGCGCCAGTTGCCCGTGTACATGATGTGGTCGATGGGCGCGGAGATAAGGGCGGGCAGACTGGTCGGCCAGGTGCCGACGGCCGCATTCTCCGTGCTGGCGGCAGCATCGAAGCAGCGGCCGAGCACTGCTCCGTCGCGTGCCTCCAGCCCGCCGAAGTGGTCGAGCGTCGCGTTGAAGTCGCCAGCCATGATCACGTTGTCGCGAGCGCAGGCCTGGGGAATCCACTCGAGGTCAGAGCGCCAGTTGTCCATCTCGCCGCGCACGGGGGCAACCAGGTGCACGCTGACGATCGTCGGGCCGGTTCCGTTGACCGGGGTGGCGATAACGGTCGGCAGCACTGCGGAGTTGCCGCTGCTCTCGTCGACGGCATACTCGCCGAGGGCGGTGCTGATGAGCAGTGACGTCGAGCGCGCTTTCGAGATCTCGTCGAAGAAGGCGGTGAACGAGGCCATGGGCACGCCGGCGGCAGTCATGATGGCGGCGACCTCTGTCGCCGTCGCGGTGGTCGTCTCTGGAAGGGCGACGATCTCTGCATCGGAGTCGAGGGCAAGCGTGGCAATCGCCTCGGCCCCCGGCGCGTCGCCGAGGGTGTTCCAGGAGAGCACGGTGATCGTGCTCTCGCCGGCAGTCTCGAATGCCATGCTGCCGAAGCCGCGAGTGGACAGAACCGCGAGGTTCACCAGGCAGAAGGCGAGAAGCAGCACACCGACGGATGCGATGAAGCGACGAATCGGCATGGCGAGCGCCGCGACGAAGCCGAGGGCGACAACGCCGACCGCGGCCCCGGCGACGGCGAGGCCGCGCAGCGAGACTGCCTGAACGAACCCGTCGGTGCGCGACAGGTTCGCGAGCTGTGGCCAGGCGACCAAGAGCAGCGCGAGGCCGAGAAGCACGAGGAACGCAGCGGCGAGAATCCGTCGAAGCATGACGGCGAGCCTAGACCAATAGGCTGAGGAGGTGCCCGCGCTCATCGACCTTCACACGCACAGCAGCGTGTCGGACGGCACAGAGACCCCAACCCAGCTGATCCGCGCCGGCGTCGCGGCCGAGTTGACGGCGATGGCGATCACCGACCACGACTCGACTGCGGGATGGGAAGAGGCGAAGGGAGCAGCCGCTGGCACTGGGCTCACGGTGATCCCCGGTATGGAGCTGAGCACCAACTTCGGGCCGGCGAGCGTGCACATGCTCGCCTATCTCTTCGATCCGAGTGACGCGCAGATCGTCGTCGAGACCGCCCGCATCCGCGACGGGCGGCTGCACCGTGCAGAGCGCATTGTGAGCCGAATCGCCGAGGACTACGACCTCACCTGGGATGACGTGCTCGCGCAGTCCATCGACGGCGGAACCATCGGGCGGCCGCATATCGCCGATGCGCTCGTCGCCAGGGGCCACGTCGACAACCGCAGCGCGGCGTTCGAGAGCATTCTGCACTGGCGCAGCGGCTACTACGAGAAGTACTACGCGCCATCCCCGCTGCGCGGCGTCGAGATGGTCGTCGCTGCCGGGGGAGTGCCAGTGCTCGCCCACCCCGCCACCCACGGCCGCGACCGCATGATCGACTCGGCGAGCCTCAAGACGCTGGCCGACGCGGGACTCTTCGGCCTCGAGGTGCACCACCGGGACAACACGGCTGACGGCAAGGAGCGACTTGTCGAACTCGCCGCGAGATTCGGACTGGAGATCACAGGGTCGAGCGACTACCACGGTCTCGGCAAGCCCAACCGCCTCGCAGAGAACACGACATCGCCAGAGGTTCTTGAGAAGCTCATCGCCCGTGGCACCGGGTCGCAGCCGTTCACCGGCTGACCTGCGGCAACCTCCGCCAGCGGTGCTCGTGCGGTCGGGAGCTGCCTAGCGCCGGGTCCAGTAGGAGCCGAGCGGGGCATCGGGCCCCTGCAGGAACAGGCTCGACTCGTCGCAGAGCGCGGTCATGCCGGTGACGTCGGTGAGCGTGACTCCGCCGAGGTCGATTCCCTCTGGCGCCGTGCTGGTGACGGCGTTGTCGATGAGCGTCCAGTCGGCGATCGTCAGCGAGCCGTCGGCGGCCGTGCTCCAGGTTCCCGTCGAGATGCTCTCGGTGGTCGTCGAGACGGGGCCGCTGAAGCCGGGGACGGTGATGGTGCCGCCGGCGGTGATGCCGGTGCCGAGCTGCATCGCGCCATCTGCGCTGAAGTCGAGCACCTGCGTGCCGCTCATGGTGACGTCGACGATGGGCACGCCGAGCGTCGACAGGAACTCCTGCGACTGCTCCGCGTAGTTGGCGACGTCGAGGTCCCACTGCCCCACCAGGCAGTTCTCGTCGACGGCGGGCGACTCCCCGCCCTCGGTGTCGGCGCGGGTGGTTGGCGTCGTCGGGGTGCACCCCGCAAGCAGCAGCACCGCGAGGATCGCGACTGGGAAGCTGGATCTGGTCATTGTTGCCCCTCTCGTGCCGTTAGGCCGTCGTTGAAACCACGACGATCGAGAGGGGCGGCGGGGTTGACGACGTGCCGCGTTGGCGACCTGCCGGGTTAGCCAGCCGAGTTAGACAGCGGGGGGAGCGCTGTGGCCAGCTGCGCCAGCTCCACCGCGCCGCGTGCGGGTGCGGCGGCGACGGGTCGGAGCGGTTCCGTCGTGGGTGCCGCCTCCTTCTGCGCTCTCGCGGACGACATCCGTCGACGCTGCGCGCTCACGAGGAGGGCGGCCAGAGGACTGCCCGCCAGAGCGCTGGCCGTCGCGGCCTCCGCCGGAGGTGCCACGGCCACCGCGGTCTCCGCCGCGACCGCCACCAGCCGACGCGGATGCCGGAGCCGCCTCGCGAACGCGCGGCACCGATCCGGGCAGGCGCCCCTTCGTTCCCTCGGGAATGTCGAGGTCGGTGAACAGGTGCGGGCTCGACGAGTAGGTCTCTGTCGGCTCTGGGATGTTCATCTCGAGCGCGCGGTTGATGAGCGCCCACTTGTGCATGTCGTCCCAGTCGACGAAGGTCACGGCGATACCGGTCTTGCCGGCACGGCCGGTGCGGCCAGCGCGGTGGAGGTAGGTGTCGTGATCGTCTGGCACCGTGTGGTTGATGACGTGGGTGACGTCGTTGACGTCGATACCGCGGGCGGCGACATCCGTGGCGATCAGGATGTCCTTCTTGCCGGCCTTGAACGCGGCCATGGCGCGCTCGCGCTGCTCCTGGTTGAGGTCGCCGTGCACCGCTGCGGCGTTGAAGCCACGGTCGTTCAGCTCTTCGACGAGCTTGGCTGCGGCACGCTTGGTGCGGGTGAAGACGACGGTCTTGCCGCGGCCCTCGGACTGCAGGATGCGGGCGATCACCTCGTCCTTGTCGAGCGAGTGCGCGCGGTAGACGACGTGCTTGATGTTCGCCTGCGTGAGGCCCTCGTTGGGGTCGGTCGCGCGGATGTGGATCGGCTTGTTCATGAAGCGGCGGGCGAGGGCGACGATCGGCCCCGGCATGGTCGCGGAGAAGAGCATGGTGTGGCGGTTGGCCGGGGTCTGCGCGAAGAGCTTCTCGATGTCGCTGAGGAAGCCGAGGTCGAGCATCTTGTCTGCCTCGTCGAGCACCATGACCTTGATGTTCTTGAGGCTCAGCAGGCGCTGCGACGCGAGGTCGAGCAGTCGGCCGGGGGTGCCGACGATGACCTGCGCTCCGTCTTTGATCTGCTCGACCTGGCCCTCGTATGCCTTGCCGCCGTAGATGGCGGCAACCTTGGTGGCGCGGTTGGAGGAGGCCAGCACGAGGTCTTCTGCGACCTGCACGCACAGCTCGCGGGTCGGTACGACGACGAGCGCTTGCACGCCGGGCTCCGGGTTGGCGCCGAGGGACTGCAGAAGGGGAAGGCCGAAGCCGAGGGTCTTGCCGGTGCCGGTCTTGGCCTGGCCGATGATGTCCTGTCGAGCGAGCCCCATGGGGATCGTCTGCGTCTGGATGGGGAAGGGCTCGATGATGCCCTTGGTTGCGAGTGCGTCGACCATGTCCTGGTCGATATTGAGTTCTGCGAAAGTCACGAGAGTATTGGCCCTGTCAGCTGCGGTGGCGCCCGCTTTGACGTGGGACGCACGGCCCCCGCCAGAAGTGGGGGGCTCTGCGAGCAGTTTAGCCGTAGCAGAGGCAAATACCCTGTCTGCGGCGCGTTCTGGCCATTGCGAGCGGCGACGGTAAGCTGACGCAGTGGTCAACTGGTTCTGGCGCAAGCGCGCGAAGGGTGCGCGGGTCGATGCGCCGAAGCTCCGGCCCCGCTCTGAGGAGGCCGCCTCGTCGACGAGGGTCGACCTCGCCGAACTAGCCCCCCACCGCGACCAGTACCTGGCCCAGGCGGCCTACGTGCAGCTCGTCATCTTCGAGGGACTCAGCGCGAATGTCGCGGCAGCCCCCGACCTCGCTGCCAAGGAGCGCCTCAGCCGCGCCGCGGCCATAGCCCTTTCCAAGCACCACGCACTTGCGGCCGAGATCGCCCGCACCGGTGTGACGGCGGCCGAGGCGATGCAGCCGTATGGCGCCGGCATCCAGTTCTTCCAGCGCGCGACGCGCGGCGACACCTGGGCGGAGTCGCTCGTGACGAGCCACATCACCAGCGGCATCCTCGACGACTTCTTCGTTCGCGTGGCCGGCGGTCTCCCCGACGACCTCGAGCGACGGGTTCGGGCGATCTACGCCGCGGGCTCGCACGAGGCACTGCTGTCAGAGCAGCTGCGGATCGTCATCGAGCTCGAGCCGACGCAGGCCGCCCATCTTGCGATGTGGGGGCGCCGTCTCGTCGGCGACACGATCCTCGTGGCGCGGTCGGCTCTTGCCTCACCGCCGTCGTCGGCCAACGACGAGGCCAGGATCGAACCGGTCTTCACAGAGCTCATCGCCGCCCACACGCGCCGAATGGATGCCCTGGGCCTGACCGCCTGAGCCTGATCGCCCGAGCTTGGCTGCTCGGCGGGCTGGATCGACCACCCGGCCGTTTGTTGGCCACACGGTGAAACGTTCGATCGGGTGGCTCACAAAGACCCGGGTGGTCGCGCCATGGCGCGATCGTGTGGTGCGCAGGAGTCGTGCGGCGATCCTGCCGAGCGGGCGAGGCTAGGCCTTGCCGCCGGAGAGCCTGGTCAGCAGCGCGCGGTCGCTGGCGCGACGGCGCGGGGGAAGGGCGAGGGCGACGACGAGCGCTGCGGTGCCGGCTGCCACGAGGCTGATGACCCAGATCCAGCCTCCGTCGAACGTGAAGCCGAGCCACAGCAGCGACACCCAGATGACGGATGCGACGATGGCGGCGATGGCGCCGAGCAGCAGTGATCCGCGGGTCTCACGACCCGGGAGCGCGTAGTGCGCGAGGAATCCGAGGCCCGCGGCGATGAGGACGACGAAGAGGAGCTCCATGGTCTACGCCACGAACCCGACGCGACGAGACGACTCCGAGCCGATCTCGATATAGCCGAAGCTGGCGGTCGGCACGATGAAGACCTTGCCCTTGTTGTCGCTCAGCTTGATGAACGCGCTCGACGCCTCGAAGGCTGCGGCGACGAGCGCCTCGACCTC
>NZ_JBXMIS010000097.1:0-3431 GCF_057073975.1 Conyzicola sp.
CGACGAGTCTCTCGACGCCGCCGCCATCGAGGCCTTCGTGCTCGACTCGGCCAACGGCGCACTCGTGCAGTTCACCGGCATCGTGCGCAACCACGACCACGGTGACGCGGTCACGGCCCTCGACTACCAGGCGCACCCGGATGCCGCGGCATTCCTCGACGACGTCTGCCGCCAGGTGGCGCAATCGCACGGCCTCCGCGTCGCGGCCGCGCACCGCGTCGGGTCGCTCGTGGTCGGCGACACGGCTCTCGTCGCCGCGGTCGCCGCACCCCACCGCGCCGAGGCCTTCGCCGCCTGCGCAGAGCTCGTCGAACTCATCAAGCAGCAGGTGCCGATCTGGAAGCGCCAGCACCTCGAGGCCGGCACGACGGAGTGGGTCGGGCTCTAGCTCACCCTCGCGCCTGCTCCTCCACACTGTCGGGGGTTCCCAGTCGTGGCATCGCGAGAAGCGGGATCGGCGAGGAGATGCGAGCGCGACGGCCCGACGCCAGATTCTGCGCTTGACCGCGAACGTAACCAGGCACGTGTCGCTCGATAGACGCGTGTGCTGACACCCTCCGGGTGGCTTCGATGATTCCTTCTAGCGACTCGTTGACAGTCTCCCGCGCTAGCGCATCATCGACTCCCCACGCGCTCGCTTCAGCAACCAGATCGTCGGCCGTGACCTCCGGTAGGTCGGACTTTCCGTTGATCCTCATCGCAAGACCCGTGCCGAGGTGGTAGTCGAGTGCGAGAGGAGCTGCGTCGTAGAACGGGGCGAGGCGGGTGCGACCGGCGTCGTCGTGGAGGAGGGAGAAGTTCTTGGCGTGGGCATCGGTGTTCCCGGCCGCAACGTTGAGGACGGTGTACCTCAGCAGCTTCAGCCTGTCCCTGAACCGTGCCGAGTCAAACACGGAACGATCGGTGTCGAGCAGGCCCGCGACGGCCGCCAAGGTGGATCGCGCATTGTGTCGCTCGAACTTGTCGTTGCCTCCCCACGGCAGACCGAGCGCCTGGCCAGCATCCTCCTGATGCAGCCGCTCTAACGAGCCGCTGCTTCCGCGCCTGCGGTCGTACCGCTCGATTACGAGAACCTCACGGTTTCCGATGCTCTCAACCCATGTCTCGAATGGCGCCAGGTCGAGCTCGCGAGCGATTTGAAGCACGTAGTGCTCCGATTCCACCGATGACCTGTATTCGGCCTCGACCGGCTTCAGGATATGAGTTGACGGCAGCGTTCCGTTGCCACGCCACCACCGGCCGTTCTCGCGCGTGAGGGTCAGTTTTCGTTGAAATCCGGGGAGAGCGGACCCGCCTCCTCCGACAAGGAAGCCGGACGCGTCTGCGAGAAGGGCCGATACATCCGCCGGCGTCAGTGCCTCAGGCTCGGTTGGGTTGTTGGGACTCCCAACTCGAAGCGCCCCGGCCAGATCGGCCCCGACGTACCGGAGGAGGCCAGTCAGGTCATTCGATACGGTCTTCGCTCGGGCGGCGAGCCGATCGATGTGGCGCCCTTCGGGAAGCAGCGCTCCAAAGAACGACTCCGTCTGCTCGACACTCGATGAGGAAACTCGCAGGGAGCGACTCAAGACAGCGGAGTTGATGCCCCACCGCTGCTCTGCATCGTCTGACCAACGGAGAAGCGCCTTCCCCTCGACGTCCAGCAGCTCGCCGATGCATGTGCCGAAGAGTGCGACGGGCAGCTCATTGGCCTCAGTCACGGTGGTCACCCTCGTCGACCGTTTCCGCGGTGAGCACTATCCCGAGCTTGCGCAGGATGTCGAAGTAGTTGTGATCGATTCGTTTGGGCTTGCCGGTCTCCAGCTCGGAAAGATAGCGCTGGTTGGTGCCGAGTGCCGCTGCCAACTGCGCCTGCGAGAGATGAGCTCGCGTTCGTACCCGCTGGATCAGTCGGCCGAGGTCTTCAGGGCTTTCGATCAACGCTCGCACAGTGCCTCATTACTTGTTGGTAATAACTACTCGGCTGATTACGCAAGAGTAATGGACCGCTTCTCGATTACGCAAGCGTCATAGAGAGTCGTGTCATTACGTGTGAGTAATATCGCCTATCCGGATAGCTACCCGCCGGCGAACGGCGGCAGCACGTCCACCCGCTCGCCGATGGGCATCGAGTCGTCGCGGCTCACCACACCGTTGACAAGGAACGACCCTGCTGCGAGCACCTTCTGCATCGGCTCGCCGTAGCGCGCCGCGAGTATGGCCTTGAGCTCTGCGACGGTAGCGGCGTCGAGCTGCTCCTCCTCGAGACCGGCGGCGTCAGCTGCCGCCGCGAAGTACCGAACCTCAGCCACCGATCGCACCCATGCTGCGGATGGGGCGAACGAAGTCGGCGCGCTCCATGCCGTGCCCGGCCTGCTTGCCCCACATGGCTGCGCGCCACCAGTCGGCGATGACCGCATCGGTCGCCCCGGAGCGCAGCAGCCCGCGCAGGTCGGTCTCGTCGTCGCCGAAGAGGCACGAGCGCACGGTGCCCTCCGCGGTCACACGGGTGCGGTCGCAGGCGGAGCAGAAGCTGCGCGTCACGCTCGCGATGATGCCCACGGTGGCCGGCCCGCCATCCACGAGCCATTCCTCCGACGGGTCAGACGGGTCGACGCGGTGCGGCTGGGTGAGGGTGAATCGGGTCGAGAGTGCCTCGATGAGCTCGGATGCCGGAACCATGTTGTCGCGCGCCCACGCCTCGTCGGCGTCGAGCGGCATCTGCTCGATGAAGCGAAGGCGGGCGCCGTGCTCGAGCGACCACGCGAGCAGGTCGGCCGCGCCGCCCAGGGTGTCGCGCATGAGCACCGCGTTGATCTTGAGCGGGCTCACACCGGCACGCTGCGCTGCCTCTATGCCGGCGAAGACGCTCGGCAGGCGGTCGCGGCGGGTGAGGCGGGCGAAGTGGTCGCGGTCGACGGTGTCGAGCGAGATGTTGACCCGGTCGAGCCCGGCGGCGACGAGCTCGTCGATGCGCTTGTCGAGCCCGATGGCGTTCGTCGTCATGCTGATGCTCGCGGTGCCGGCGACGGCCCGCGAGAGACCGATGATCTCGGCGAGGTCGTGCCGCATGAGCGGCTCGCCGCCAGTGAACCGGATGTCGTGCACGCCGAGGTCGCGAACAGCGATACCCACGAGGCGCGCGATCTCCACCGCGGTCAGCAGGCTCTCTCGTGCGATGGCCGGCAGTCCAGCCTCCGGCATGCAGTAGGTGCAGCGCAGCGAGCACTTCTCCGTCACCGAGATGCGCAGATCGCGGGCGACGCGGCCGAAGCTGTCGAGCAGTCCGGCGTGCTCTGGCCTGCCATCGGTCGGCGGCATGGTCGCCGGGTCGCGCCGAACCACGGGGAGTCCGAGTTCGAGGCGCGTCATGGATTAACCCTAGGTGGTGCTGCGAGAGGAGTGTGTACCGACGACCGAGACGGTCGTCGGCGCTGGCGTCGCGGGGGGGG
>NZ_JBXMIS010000098.1:0-5113 GCF_057073975.1 Conyzicola sp.
GAGGTCTTCCTCCCCGCCACCATCCGCGCTAGTAATAGCAGTGCGCAGTACGCTCCACCCACAGTCAAGATTTACAGAAGGAAGCAGGCAGGTTGTGACCTCGAACATCCTGGAGATGCGGTCGATCACCAAGACCTTCCCCGGCGTCAAGGCGCTCGCGGACGTGTCGCTCACGGTCGACCGTGGCGAGATCCACGCCATCTGCGGCGAGAACGGCGCAGGCAAGTCCACCCTCATGAAGGTGCTGTCGGGTGTCTACCCGCATGGCAGCTACGACGGTGACATCGTCTTCGAGGGCGAGACGGTCAGCTTCCGCGACATCCGCGACAGCGAGGCCAAGGGCATCGTCATCATCCACCAGGAGCTTGCCCTCAGCCCCTACCTCTCTATTGCAGAGAACATCTTCCTCAACAACGAGGTCAAGGGCGCCTTCGGTCTCATCGACTGGAACAAGGCCAACCTCGAGGCATCCAAGCTCCTCGCCCGCGTCGGACTCAAAGAGAACCCGACGACCAAGATCATGGACATCGGCGTCGGCAAGCAGCAGCTCGTCGAGATCGCGAAGGCACTGTCCAAGCGCGTGAAGCTGCTCATCCTCGACGAGCCGACAGCGGCTCTCAACGACGAGGACTCCGACCACCTGCTCGACCTCATCCTGCACCTCAAGGGCCAGGGCATCGCGTCGATCATCATCAGCCACAAGCTCAACGAGATCAAGAAGATCGCCGACTCCGTCACCGTCATCCGCGACGGCAAGGCCATCGAGACGATCGCCAAGGATGACGTCACAGAAGAGCGCATCATCAAGGACATGGTCGGCCGTGACCTCGAGCACCGCTACCCGGATCACACGCCGAAGATCGGCAAGGAGCTGCTGCGCGTCGAGAACTGGACGGCGCACCACCCCCAGGACACGAGCCGCGTCGTCGTCGACAACGTGAACCTCAACGTGCGCGCCGGCGAGATCGTCGGCATCGCCGGCCTCATGGGAGCCGGGCGAACCGAGTTCGCCATGAGCCTGTTCGGCCGCAGCTACGGATCGAAGATCACCGGCAAGGTGTTCAAGAACGGCACGGAGATCCATACCCGCACGGTCTCCGAGGCGATCGAGAACGGCATCGCCTACGCCACGGAGGATCGCAAGAAGTACGGGCTCAACCTCATCGAGGACATCAAGCGCAACATCTCGATGGCCAGCCTCGAGAAGCTGACGAGGCTCCGGCTCGTCAGCGACAACGAGGAGTACAAGGTCGCCAACGAGTACCGCAAGTCGATGAACATCAAGTCGCCGACCGTGCTCTCCAAGACCGGAAAGCTCAGTGGTGGCAATCAGCAGAAGGTCGTGCTGAGCAAGTGGATCTACGCGAACCCCGATGTGCTCATCCTCGATGAGCCCACCCGCGGCATCGACGTCGGCGCCAAGTACGAGATCTACACGATCATCAACAAGCTCGCGGCGGAGGGCAAGGGCATCATCGTCATCTCCTCCGAGCTGCCAGAGCTGCTCGGCATCTGCGACCGGATCTACGCCCTTTCGGAGGGTCGGATCACCGGAGAACTGCCGATCGCCAAGGCCGACCCCGAATCGCTCATCAAACTCATGACCATGGAAACGCCCCGCTGACGCGGCCGGCGAACAACTAGGAGCCCTACCTCATGTCTGACACCAGCACCAAGGACGCAGGCGTCCCCACCGTCGACCGCTTCAAGGACTCGCTCAGCCACGTGGTGAGCGACCTCGGCAAGAACGGCATCTTCCTCGCGCTCGTCGCCGTGGTCGTGCTGTTCCAGATCCTCACGAACGGGATCCTTCTGCGGCCGCAGAACATCTCGAACCTGATCGTTCAGAACGGCTACATCCTCATCCTCGCAATCGGTATGGTGCTCGTCATCGTCGCCGGCCACATCGACCTCTCGGTCGGATCCGTTGCGGCCTTCGTCGGCGCGATGTCTGGCGTGTTCCTTCGGGACTTCGGCCTTCCGTGGTGGGCGGCCATCATCCTCTCGCTCCTCGTCGGCGCGATCGTCGGTGCATGGCAGGGCTTCTGGATCGCCTACGTGAAGATACCCGCGTTCATCGTGACGCTCGCGGGCATGCTCATCTTCCGCGGTCTCGCGCTCGTGGCCCTCGGCAACGCCAACATCGGCTCGTTCCCGACCGAGTACCGCGCCCTCGGCAACGGCTTCCTCACCAACGTGTTCGGTGAGTTCCAGATCGACCCGCTCACCATGGGCGTCGCGGTTCTCGCGGTTCTCGGCCTCGTCATCCAGCAGTTCCGTACCCGCCACGGGCGCCAGAGCTACGGCCAGGAGGTCGAGCCCTTCGCGTGGTTCATCACGAAGCTCGTGCTGATCTCGGCCGCTGTCATCGCCTTCGCTCTCGCGCTCGCCTCGTTCAAGGGCATCCCGATCACGCTCATCGTGCTCGCCGTGCTCGTGCTCATCTACGGCGTCGTCTCGAACCGCAGCGTCTTCGGCCGCCACATCTACGCGATCGGCGGCAACCGTCACGCGGCAGAGCTCAGCGGTGTCAAGACGGCGAAGGTCGACTTCTTCCTGTTCGTCAACATGGGTGTTCTCGCGGCCCTCGCCGGCCTCGTCTTCACCGCCCGCCTCAACCTGGCCGGCCCGAAGGCCGGTGACGGCTTCGAGCTCGAGGCCATCTCGGCCGCCTTCATCGGTGGCGCCGCGGTGCAGGGTGGTGTCGGCACCATCGCCGGTGCGATCATCGGTGGTCTCATCATCGGTGTGCTCAACAACGGCATGTCGATCCTCGGTATCGGCATCGAGTGGCAGCAGGCAGTGAAGGGCTTCGTGCTGCTTCTCGCCGTCGCCTTCGACGTCTTCAACAAGCGCCGCTCCTCCGGCAGCTAAGACAGCCATCGGTCGTCCACTCCCGCGTAGATTTCGGGAGTGGACGCCGGTGGTTGTATTATTGGCCCATTCATGTGAGCGCTAACATTCTGCGCATCACCTGCCATGACGATTCGCAACGATGGAGTTATCGATGTCACGCACGCCCTCTCGGGAGTCGAGCGCAGCGGCTATCGCCGCCGGTCGCGCCACCCTCGGCATCGAGCTCGGCTCGACGCGGATCAAGGCCTGCCTGATCGGCGACGACCTGACCACCGTGCTCGCGACCGGGTCGCACGAGTGGGAGAACGAGTTCGTCGACGGCACGTGGACCTACTCGCTCGACGCCGTCTGGACCGGCCTGCAGGGCGCGTTCGCCGAGCTGTCCGCCTCGGTCTCCGACGCCTATGGTGTGCCCCTCGAGCGCCTCAACGCCCTCGGGGTCTCCGCGATGATGCACGGCTACCTGGCGTTCGACGCCGAAGGCACGCAGCTGGTCCCGTTCCGCACCTGGCGCAACACCAGCACCGGCGAGGCTGCGGCAGAGCTGTCTGAGCTGTTCGGCGTCAACATCCCGCTGCGCTGGTCGATCGCGCACCTGCACCAGGCCGTGCTCAGCGCGGAGCCTCACGTTGCCAGCCTCGGCCACATCACGACGCTCGCGGGGTACGTGCACGAGCGGCTGACCGGGCGACGCGTTCTCGGTGTCGGCGACGCATCCGGGGTGTTCCCGATCGACCCGGCCACCCGCGACTACGACGCCGACCTGCTCTCTCGCTACGACGGTCTCGGCCGACTCGACCGCCCGCTGCGCAGCCTGCTGCCAGAGGTGCTCGTCGCCGGGGCCGACGCCGGGCAGCTGACCGCCGACGGCGCCGCCCTGCTCGACGCGAGCGGAGTACTGCAGCCGGGCTCGCCCGTCTGCCCGCCGGAGGGGGATGCCGGCACCGGCATGGTCGCGACGAACGCTGTCGCACCGCGCACCGGCAACGTCAGCGCCGGAACCAGCATCTTCGCCATGGTCGTGCTCGAGCGCCCGCTGCAGCACGCGCACCACGAGCTGGATGTCGTGACGACCCCGACGGGCGACCCGGTCGCGATGGTGCACTGCAACAACGGCGCGAGCGAGCTCGCCGCGTGGGTCGGGCTGTTCGAGAGCTTCGCCGCGTCGGCGGGCTTCGGTCTCTCGACCGACGCGGTCTACGAGACGCTGTTCACCCAGGCGCTGGCGGGGGAGCCAGACGCCGGTGGCCTGCTCGCCTACAACTACCTCGCGGGCGAGCCGATCGCCGGGCTCGACGCTGGCCGTCCGCTGTTCGTGCGCACGCCCGACAGCCGGTTCACTCTCGCCAACGTCATGCGGGCCCAGCTCTACGCGGTCTTCGGCACGCTGAGCCTCGGCATGCAGGTGCTCGCCGGCGAGCAGGTTGCCCTCGACCGCATGTACGCGCACGGGGGAATGTTCCGCACGGCGGGCGTCGCCCAGCGCTTCCTCGCCGCCGCCCTCGACGCTCCCGTCGGTGTGGCATCCAGCGCCTCCGAGGGCGGAGCGTGGGGCATCGCGCTCCTTGCCGCCTTCGCCGCCGACGACAGCGGTCTCGGCCTCGCCGCCTTCCTCGACTCCCGCGTGTTCGCTGCCGGCGACGCCGCGATGGTGGAGCCAACGGCAGAGGATGTCGCCGGCTATTCCGCCTACCTCGACACCTACCGCGCCGGACTCGCCATCGAGCGCGCCGCCGTCGCCGCCATCTGATCAGGACGACCGTGAACCAGACCCCAGCACTCGAGGCGGCCATCGCCGATGCCCGTGAGCAGGTGGCCCGCCTGCACGACGAGCTCGTGCGATACGACCTCGTCGTGTGGACCGGCGGCAACGTCTCCGCGCGCGTCGCGGGCGCCGACCTGTTCGTCATCAAGCCGAGCGGCGTGAGCTACGACGACCTCACCCCCGCCAACCAGATCCTCTGCGACCTCGACGGCAACGTCATCGAGGGCACTCCCGGCTCCGAGCGCTCGCCGTCGAGTGACACCGCGGCGCACGCGTACGTGTACCGCAACATGCCGTCTGTTGGCGGTGTGGTGCACACGCACTCGACCTACGCCACGGCGTGGGCGGCGCGCGGGGAGGCGATCCCGTGTGTGATCACGGCGATGGCCGACGAGTTCGGCGGGGAGATCCCGGTTGGCCCGTTCGCGATCATCGGCGATGACTCGATCGGGCGGGCGATCGTGGCGACCCTGTCGGGGCACCGGTCGCGGG
>NZ_JBXMIS010000099.1:0-1803 GCF_057073975.1 Conyzicola sp.
CGGGATGCAGCACGGCCTCCTCGTCGGTGATGACGCCGGCCTCGACGAGCTCCTGCACGGCGGAGTGGTCGACGCTCAGCTGCACGAATGACCGGCCGTCCCACGAGTAGATGCGGGAGTCGCCGATATTGAATGCCATCCAGTGCAGCAGCCCGGAGTCGCCGGAGGTGACGAGGGCGACTCCAGCGAGGGTCGTGCCGGAGATGCCCCTACCGACACTCTCGTCGCCGGAGATGGCTCGCACCGCGACGTTCGACGAGCGGATGGCAGCGAGCACGCCAGCCGTCGTCGCGGGTGCGTCGTCGGGGAAGGCCGCCTTGAACGTCTCGCGTACTGCCTGGCTGGCCTGGTCGCCGGCGTTGTGTCCGCCCATTCCGTCGGCGACGAGGAAGATCGGACCAGCGGCGAGGTAGCTGTCCTCGTTGACGGAGCGCACCATCCCGGTGTCGGATGCCGCACTGACGACAACACTCGACGACGCATTGGCGCTCGCGATCGTCGCGGTGGTCTGCACGCGGGCTCCGTTCGAAGTTGAGTTCGGCTCTAAACTACCAATGTTTGGAGGCAGAACACGCCAGTCGGCGACGGCTCAGTTCTTGTAGACCGTGAGCAGCAGATCGCCGAGCTCCACCGTCGACCCGTGATCGAGTCGAAGGCGGATTCCGGGGCTCAGCTCTGTCTCGTGGCCATCGGCCCTCGTCACGACGATGCCGTTCATCGAGCCGAGGTCCTCGACGAGAAGCACGCCGTTCTCGTCGGTGAAGATCGCGTGGTTCTTCGACACCGACCGCGTCGGGTCGTCGATAGAGAGCAAGCGCGCTCCGACCCGACCGGGCACGGGCGAGGCCGCACGGCCGACGATGACGCTGCCGACGATGACCTCGACGCTGCCGTCGGGAAGGTCGAGGGTCCAGAACTTCGTCTTGCCTCGTCGCGAGGCGATCATGGTCAGCTCTGGATCGGAGTCGAGGTCGTCGAGCGAGAGCTCGCTCGTGGGGTGCGCGACCTCGGCACGATCGGCCGCCTTGGGCGGCGGAAGGAAGGCGTAGGGGATCGCCGGACCAGGAGCCGCCGGTGCCGGCATGTGCGACGGCTGGCCGAAGAGGTCGTCGATCGTCGGCGTCGGGCCGGTCGGGTTGTCGGGCGCCGCGGCAACGGGCGGCGCAGCTGGCGTCACCGCAGGAATGGCCGGCGCTGCTGGGCTCGGCTGGAAAGCACGGGGTGCCATGGGCGGCGGGGCCGACTCGAATCCCGTCGGCGGGGCCTCGTAGGCCGGCTGCGGAGCCGCGGTGACCGGCGGGAGATCCCACTCCGCCTCCGCAGGTTCAGCGGTGCTCCACTCCGGAATGGTGGGCATGGGCGCACGAGCTGCCTGCGGGGCGGGCTGCGCTGCACCGGTGGAGGCTGGGCTGAAACGCGGCACAGCGCCGGATGCGGCGAGGTCGAGCGACCAGACACCGCACGCCGTGCAGTACCCGGTTCGGTCGACTGGTCGACTGCATTCAACACACATCATGCGGATGAGCCCTCCCCCGGGTTCATCGAAGAACGGCGGCGTGGATCCGAACACCCTGAACGCGAACAATTTCCGTCCGCTGCAGGGCTTCGCCGGGCTACCGCTCTCCACTAACAACCTGTACGCGAACTACAACTCGGTGCAGGCGAAGTTCCTGCGAACTCGCGGCCGGGCGGTCATCAACGCCAATTACACCTTCGGCAAAGCGCTCGGGATCGTCAGCTCCACCCTCGACTCCTTCAACCTCGAGAACAACTACGGCGTGCAGGCCAACAACCGCACCCACA
>NZ_JBXMIS010000100.1:0-14349 GCF_057073975.1 Conyzicola sp.
ACCTCTGTCACGGTCCCTTTTTTTTTGCGGCCTTCCTTTCTCTCCGCCGGCAACAAATGTAACGACGCGGGAACAATGAGCGGAAATTACTTGGGAGCGCTCCCACGACGCGGCAGGATATGGACTGCCCCCGGAGCAACTGGCGTGGCTCAGTTACTTACGACGAGGTGAGATGGCCGCGACTTCCCCGCGGGTCGGCACAGCCGCCAGCCGCACGCAGGCCTTCTGGCGCACTCGACTGTCCATCCGGCGGGCGCGAACGCAGTGGCAGCTGCTGACGGTCGTCACCGCGATCGCGATCCTGGCATCCACCCTCATCGCCTCGCTGACCCTCCTGGTCTCTGCGACAGAGCTGGGGGCGGCGCGCGGTGCCATGTCCGAAGCGTCGACAGCAGACCTGCGCGTGCTGCTCCTGAGGCCGCAGCAGCCCGTCGACGAGCCACGGGAGCGCGCTGTCGAGGCGCTCGAGACGGTGCTTGGCGACGCAGCATCCTCGACCAGCACCTCGATGGCGCTCACCAAGCTGTACTGGGTAACGGGTGCCGACGACGTCAACCGCCTCGTGTACCTCGGCGACCTCGAGCGCGTACGCGACAATGCAGAGATCGTGGCGGGAGCCTGGCCTGCTGCCGGGTCGACCGCCGAGGTTGCCATCCCGGAGGACGGCGCTGCGGCCCTCGCGCTCGGCGTCGGCGACACCCTCTCGACGGTCGACTCGCGGTCCATCCCCGGGCTCGACCTCACCATCACCGGGCTGTATCGCGTCGAGGAGCCAGACCCGACCTTCTGGGGCAGCGACCGTCTCGACGGCGCAGGGCACGATCCCGAGTTCGTCGTTCCAGGAACAGGCGGCTCTGTCGTCACCGATGCGGTCGGCCCGCTGATCGTCGCCCCTGGCGCTCTGGATGCGGCGCAGGTGCCCATCGACCGCTTCGTCGTGCGCCTCACCCCGGAGTTCTCCGACGTCACCGTGGACTCCCTCGACAGCCTGGCCGTGCGACTGACCACTGCGCCGAAGGACGCGCCGGCCGCGATCGGCGAGGTGGCAGAGGGCGTCGACTACATCAGCACCCTCGACCCGGTCGTGAGCAGTGTGACCTCGGCCATGGCCGTCACGCGAAGCACCGTCGTAGCGGTGAGCCTTCTGCTGCTCGTGCTTGCGATCTCTGCCCTCGCCCAAGCGGCCCGACTGCTGACCGAGGCACGAGCGGGGGAGCGCCACCTCATGCGCGCGCGAGGCTCGTCGAGCTCCCAGATCCTCGGGCTCGCGGTTGTCGAGGCGACGCTCATCGCTGCTCTCGCCGCCGGCGTGAGCCCACTGCTGGCTCGCGGTGCCTACGCCGTCGTCGCCGGGCAGCCGGCCATGGTCGCCTCCGGAATGGCTCCCGACTCGGGGCTGCCACCCCATGTGTGGCTGGTCGCACTCATCACTGCCGCCCTCTTCGGGCTCGTGCTCGTGGCGCCACTGGTTCGGCGCGAAGGCTCGTTCCACGAGGGCGAGCAGGGCAATGCGCGACAGCAGCGGTTCTCTGGCATCCAGCGCTCCGGCGTCGATGTCGCCCTCATCGTGCTGGCGGGGGTCGCCTACTGGCAGCTGCTGTCCTACGAGAGCGCGCCAGGGGTCTCTGCGTTCGGCGTCGACCCCGTGCTTGCTGCGGGACCCGTGCTCATCCTGCTCGCCGGATCGCTCATCGCGGTACGGCTGGTTCCCACGGTGGCGAAGCTCACCGAGCGCATCGCAGAGCGCAGCCGCGGCGCGGTCGTGTCGCTCGCCGCCTGGGAGGTGGGTCGACGCGCTCAGCGGGCGACCGCCGCCATCCTGCTGCTCACCCTCGCTCTCGCCGTCGGAACGTTCAGCCTCGCCTTTCTGTCGACCTGGCGACAGTCGCAGGTCGACCAGGCGGCGTTCGCCCTGGGTGCACCCATGCGCATCACCGCCGACTACGGAGACCCCGCGGTGCCGCACGATGCCGAACCGGTGATTCGACTAGAGGGAGTCGTCGGAGGCGAAGGCGCGTTCAACGGTGCCTTCGGTGATCCGAGCGGCGACCCGGCGACCATCGTCGCGCTCACGCAGGACGCGCGGGACATGCTCGCGCGAGGCCGACTCGCCGAGAGCGGTGGCACCGAGGTCGCGACGCGGCTGGATCCGCCCAACGCGCTCGAGCAGGTCATCGAGCTGCCGGAGCGCACGACGGGACTCTCGGCCACCGTGCGAGTCGCTCCGGAGACTCCCATCGACACCCTCGTCGTGCGCATGAGCGTGCTCGTGCAAGACCTCGAGGGTGTGCAGTCGATCATTCCCCTCGGCGACGTCAAGGCCGACGGCAGCGATCAATTCGTGCGAGGGCTCATCCCTGATGGCAAGGGACACAACGACCTCGCCATCGTGGCCTATCAGGCGCAGGCATACATCTCCGATCCGCTGCTGAACGGCCAGAACAGTCGCACGACCATCAAGGTCATGGTCAAGGACCTCGGCGCTCTCGGTATCGCAGTGTCGACCACGCCACTGGAGGAGATCCCGTCGAGACCCGTGGCAGTCGGCAGCATCGACGCATGGCGCGCCTCCGGCGAGGGAATGGACACCACGTCGTTCCCGCGCCCGCTCGAGCAGGATGGCTGGCAGTTCGGTCTCAGGGTCACCGTGCCAGAGCAGCTCGCGTCACGCTCGGCGAGCTACTCCCACACCTCATGGCCAGTGGTCAGCGAAGCCCAGGCGGTGCTGAGCAGCGCGCTGGCAGAGAGCCTGCACGCCGAGCGCGGCGACAGTCTCACCGTGATCACAGACGGCGTCGGAATCCCCATCTACGTCATGGATGTCGTCGACATCATCCCCGGCACCGGAGCTAGCGTCGACTTCGGGCCGCTGGGCGGCGGTCCCTCGAGCACCGACAAGCTTGCCGTTCTCGATCAGGACACCTTCGTTCGCGCCCTCTACCAGGCAGGCCGACCAACCGTCGCGACAGAGTGGTGGGCCGACGTGTCGCCGGGTGAGGCTGACACGTACATCTCCGCCCTCGACGTCTCGCGGCCGACCCTGCACGCCCAGAGTGCAGAGCAGCTCGGCATCGAGATGCAGCAGCACCCCGTGCGCGTGGCGACGCAGGCGGCCCTCTGGCTCGTGATCGCGGGAGCAATCGCGCTTGCCACCGCCGGATTCGCAGTCCATGCGACCGGGTCGCTGCGATCGCGGGCCACCGAGTTCGCCCAGTTGCGTGCTGTCGGCCTCACACGGCAGCGCCTCGTCGGCATCATCGGCATCGAGTCGTTGCTGCTGTGCGTGCTTGGTGCGCTCTTCGGGGTTGGCCTCGGCCTCATCCTCGCCTGGCTCGTCGCCCCGCTCGTCGGTGTCTCCGCAGATGGGTTCAGCCCCATCCCGAGCGTGGAGGTTCACGTGCCAGCTCTCGACGTCCTGGCCATGGTCGGGCTCCTCGGGCTCGTGCTCGCCGTCGTCGTGCTCGTCGCCGCCCGCGTGCAGCGTGTCGCCGAGCCTGCTACGGCACTTCGACAGGGGGAGGAGCGATGACGCGCCCCATTCTCGATCGGCTCCGAACGAGCCGCGCCGGTACAGCACTGGGCGCCAGCGCCCTGGTGGCACAGCGTCGCGCGCGGCACGATCTGCCCCAGCTGGTCACGACCGCATCGCTGGTCGCGGTCACGACCTTCCTCGCCATCGCGGGCCCCGGCATCATGCTCGGCACGCTCGACGAGGGCGCGAGAGACGCGGTGGCACGGGCCGGATCCTCGGCCGATGTCCTCGCGCACTTCGCGGTCGGCGAGCCCCAGCCCGGTGCTGCGAAGGCAACCCCCGACGGTGCGGTGAGCATCGCGGAGCTGATGCCGGACTACCTCCCGCCCGCCATCGCCCGCGTCTTCGACGGGCAGACCCTCAGCGTCATCAGCGGCGAGGTCGCCGTTCGACAGGTCGACGGAACCACCGTGCCAGAGCAGTCGCAGTTCCTCGCGCGCCTCGCCATGCTCACACCGGAGAACACCGAGGGCGTGAGCATCGTCGAGGGCCGGCTGCCCGGTGCGCGGGCTGGTGACAGCAGGGCGCCGATCGAGATCGCTGTGTCGGCGGAGACGGCCGACGCATCCGGCCTCGTCATCGGTTCCGTTATCAACCTCGGAACGCCGCCTACGGCAGAGGAACTAGAGGAGGAGGCGCTCGATCCGTCCAGCGACGACACACCTCGCCCCATCACCGAGTACGAGGTCGTCGGCATCGCCGAGGCGACCACGCCGTTCGCGGCGGAACTCTGGGAGGACACCCCGGAGGTCTGGCAGCCGACGACGCGCGCCACTGTTGCCGGCGCGCCGGAGAAGCTGCACTTCACCGGGCTGGTCTCGCCCGACGGAATCGCGGCGTCGGAGGCCTTCCTCGACTACCCGCTCACGGGAACGGTTCGCCTCCGCGTCGACGCAGAGCAGTTCACCTACGACTTGGCCACCACGGCCGCCAGCGAGGCAAAGGCGCTCGCCTCCAACGGACAGGTGCTTGGCGGCGACTCGCTCGCCGAGGTCAGCGCGCAGGCCGACCTGCACCGCGCGCTCGCCAACTACCCGGCGCAGGCACGCGCAGCACTCGCCCAGATGTCGCTCATGATGGCCGGTGTGCTCGGCATCGCGGCCGTCGTGCTCGTGCTGCTCGCGCGACTCCTCCTCTCCCAGCGAGCGGCCGCCATCGCTCTCGAACGTGCCCGCGGTGCCTCCGTGCTGTCCATCGGCCTTCGGTCGCTGCTGGAGTCTGCCGTCGTCACCGCTGTCGGTGCCGTCGTCGGCATCGGCACCGGTCTCCTCGTCGTGCCGGGCGGTGTGCGTGATGCGCTGCCCGTCACAGCGGTCGGTCTCGTTGCCCTTCTCGCTGGGCCGCTGCTGGCGATGGCACTGGCGAGAGCCATGTGGACGGGCCGGCGGGATCCAGCCAACCGCCGCGACCGACAGCTGATCGCCCGCAAGCGCCGCATGCAGCGCCTCGTGATCGAGGCAGCGGTGATCGCGCTCGCGGCAGCATCCATCGTCTCCATCCGCGGCCGCGGACTGCTGCAGACCCGATCCGAGGGTATCGATCCGCTGCTCGTCGCCGCGCCTCTGCTGCTCGCCATCTCCGTCACGATCATCGTCATCCGCGTCTACCCGTACCCGGTCCGCGCCATCGGCGCCGTGGCCCAGCGCACGAGAGGGGTGCTGGGGCTGCTCGGCTCCGTGCGGGCGCGCTCGGCCATTGCCGCGCTTCCCCTGCTCGCCCTCGCTCTTGGGGCGTCACTCACGATCATGGGCGCGATGCTCGTGGACACCGTGCGAAACGGCCAGGACGAGGCGGCATGGCAGCGCGTCGGCGCCGATACCAGAGTGGATGCAGAGCTCACCCCCGCGCAGGTCGCCGACCTCCGCGAGGCAACCGGCGTCGACATCGTCTCGGCCACGCGCTCGCGCGGCGGCGTTGCGCTCAACCTCGGCACCACGACGACGACCCTCACGGTCATCGGCATCGACGAGAACTACGCCGACCTCGTCGACGCCCTTCCCGACCAGCCCAACTCCGACTCCCTTCGCGGTCTCGCCGAGGCGAGCACCGATGGAAGGCTCGCCATGGTGCTCGACGCCGAGACGGCCGACCAGCTGATTCGCGAGGACATCGCGATGTACTTCGGCCCCGCCTACATCCAGCTCAGCATCGTGGGAACAACGGCGGTCTCCCCTGACGGCTACATCGAGGGCCCATTCGCCTTCGTCGACCGCGATTCGCTGGTGTCGTTCCTGCCAGAGCCGCAGGCGGCAAACCGCTACCTCGTGATGGGC
Source organism: Conyzicola sp. (assembly GCF_057073975.1). NCBI lineage: Bacteria > Bacillati > Actinomycetota > Actinomycetes > Micrococcales > Microbacteriaceae > Conyzicola > Conyzicola sp. Next base: position 5,806 of record NZ_JBXMIS010000100.1, read on the forward strand.
GACGGCGCAGCCGCAGCCGCCACGAACCTCGACCTCGAGGATGGCGCCGTGCTCACCTGGGACGACTGGATCGACGAGCGCCGCAGCTTCGCCCTCGTCGCCGGAGTGGAGGGCGCCATGGTCTTCGCCGTCATCGCGGTTGCCCTGCTCTCCATCGTCGCGCTGGTCGCAACGGTCATCGGCGGAGCCAGGGCCCGCGGGCGCGCGCTGTCGATGCTCCGCACCCTCGGCATGTCGTCGCGGCTCGGCTGGTGGCTCGCCCTCGCGGAGCTCGGTCCGCTCATCCTCGCCGCCATCCTCGGTGGCATCGTGGCAGGCATCGTCGTCATGGTGACACTCACCCCGGCGATCGGGCTCGACGTGCTCGCCGGCGGAACCACCCTGCCGGCGACGAGCCTCTCGCCGATCGTCTTCATCACCCTCGCCATCGCCGGCGTGGTGCTGCTGGCGCTCGGATCCCTCGCCGACGTTCTCGTGCACCGGCGTGACAAGCTCAGCGAAGTACTTCGAGTAGGAGAAACGGTATGACGACAACGGCACCACAGACCACGCGGTCGACGAAGGAGTACGGCGCCGACTCGCTCATCGTCTGCGACAACCTCGTGCGCATCTACCAAGTGGAGCAGATCGAGGTGCAGGCCCTGCAGGGCCTCGACCTCCTTGTCGAGCCCAACGAGATGATCGCCATCATCGGCCAGTCCGGCTCTGGCAAGTCGACCCTGCTCAACGTGCTCTCTGGTCTCGACGTGCCGACGGCCGGCGGCGCGAAGGTCGCCGGGTGGGACCTCCTCCGCATGAATGCCGCCGATCGGCTCGAGTACCGGCGCAGCGTGGTCGGCTTCGTCTGGCAGCAGACGGCCCGCAACCTCCTTCCCTACCTGAGCGCCGCAGAGAACGTCGGACTTCCGATGGCCTTCGCGGGGGTCAAGTCCAAGCAGCGCGCCAGCAGAACGGCCGAGCTGCTCGAGGCGCTCGGCATGGGCGACAAGGCGGCACGCCGCCCCGGAGAGCTCTCTGGCGGAGAGCAGCAGCGCGTTGCCATCGCTGTCGCGCTCGCCAACAAGCCGAAGGTGCTATTCGCCGACGAGCCGACGGGTGAGCTCGACTCCGCCACCGGCGACGACGTCTTCGCCGCCCTCCGCTCAGCGAACACCGACCTCGGGGCCACCGTCGTGATCGTCACGCACGACGCGGCCGTGTCGAGCCAGGTGCAGCGCACCGTCGCGATCCGCGATGGCCGCACCGCCTCGGAGGTCGTGCGCCGCACGGAGGTCGACGAGCACGGAACCTCCGCCGTCGTCGCAGAGGAGTACGCGGTGCTCGACCGCGTCGGACGACTGCAGCTTCCCGCCGAGTACCGCAGCACGCTCGGCCTGCGCGATCGCGTGCGCCTCGAGCTGGAGAACGACCACATCGGCATCTGGGCAGACGGATCGAAGCGCGCAGTCGCCGTGGATGCCGCAGAGGGAGACACGAAATGACCGACGCCCCCGTAGTGCTCGTCGAGCACCTCACCCGCAGCTATGCCTCCTCGGCGGGAGAGGTCGTCGCGGTGCGCGACGTCTCGTTCGAGATCCCGCGGGGTGAGCTCGTCGCCCTTGTCGGTCGCTCCGGCTCCGGCAAGACGACACTGCTCAACTGCCTCGGCGGCCTCGACACTCCGACATTCGGTCGTGTCGTCATCAACGGCACGGATGTCTCCGGCAGTTCTGAGACGAAGCGCACCGAGCTGCGCCGCGACGAGCTTGCCTTCGTGTTCCAGACCTTCGGGCTGGTTCCGATGCTCTCGGCCGCAGAGAACGTCGGGCTGCCGCTGCGCCTTCGCAAGACCGACCCGGTCGTGCGCGACGCTCGCGTCGCGCACCTACTAGAGCTGGTCGGCCTGAGCGCGCACTCTGGACAGCGCCCCTCCGAGCTCTCTGGCGGGCAGCAGCAGCGCGTTGCGATCGCTCGCGCGCTCGCGAACTCCCCGCGGCTGCTCATCGCCGACGAGCCCACCGGACAGCTCGACGCGGAGACGGGCGCAACGATCATGGCCCTCATCCAGTCGGTTGTTCGCAGCGAGGGGATGACCGCGATCATCTCGACGCACGATATGTCGCTGCAGGCGATCGCCGATCGCACGCTCCGGCTTGCCGATGGAGTGCTCATCGCGCAGGAGAAGCGCGGCACCCTCGTCGATGCTCCGTAGATCCGCGGAATTGCGGGGTTTTTAGCTGCGGAACGCTCGGGTACTGCGCGACACGCCGAACGCGACACGCCCGGGTTGCAGCAATGCCGAATCTGAGGCTAAACTCGCCTAGTTCAACATTTCGCGGCCCACGGGCCCGTCGAATCACTCCCATGGCAGTGCATAGTTTCAGAACTAGGCCGCGTGGAGCAGAACTCAAGCTCAATCCTCCTGAAGCGTGACGATTCTTCGTCGTGCTGCCCGGGGAGTGCAGACAACAAACCGTTGATAGATAAACAGTGGTGCGAAGCAACTGTGCTTGTACAAGGACAGGGCTCAGCAGCCAGGCATCCAATAGCCACCTGTGTTCGAAAAGATACAGGGAGCCACGATGCCTTTAAAAGAGAGAGAGCCAGTCATGGCGGGACAGAAGATCCGCATTCGACTTAAGTCGTATGACCACGAGGTCATCGACTCCTCGGCACGCAAGATCGTCGACACGGTGACCCGCGCGGGTGCAACCGTCGTCGGACCGGTGCCCCTTCCTACCGAGAAGAACGTGGTCGTCGTGATCCGTTCTCCTCACAAGTACAAGGACAGCCGCGAGCACTTCGAGAAGCGCACCCACAAGCGTCTCATCGACATCATTGACCCGACGCCGAAGGCTGTCGACTCGCTCATGCGTCTCGACCTGCCCGCCGACGTCAACATCGAGATCAAGCTCTAGGGAGGCGACCGATGGCTAACACCAAGACCACCAAGGGCCTCCTCGGCACCAAGCTGGGCATGACGCAGGTATGGGACGAGAACAACAAGCTCGTTCCCGTCACCGTCGTCGAGATCTCGCCGAACGTCGTGACCCAGCTGCGCACGCCAGAGGTCGACGGCTACAGCGCCGTGCAGATCGCCTACGGCCAGATCGACCCCCGCAAGGCCAACAAGCCTGCGACCGGTCACTTCGACAAGGCGGGCGTCACGCCTCGCCGCCACCTCACCGAGGTGCGCACGTCGGATGCCGCTGACTACAGCCTCGGCCAGGAGATCGCAGTCGACATCTTCGCCGCCGGCCAGCTCGTCGACGTCGTCGGCACGAGCAAGGGCAAGGGCTTCGCCGGTGTCATGAAGCGTCACAACTTCAAGGGCGTCTCGTCGAGCCACGGCTCGCACCGCAACCACCGCAAGCCCGGCTCGATCGGCGCATCCTCGACCCCCAGCCGTGTCTTCAAGGGCATGCGCATGGCGGGCCGCATGGGTGGCGACCGCGTCACCGTGCTCAACCTCAAGGTGCACGCAGTCGACCTCGAGAAGGGCCTGCTGCTCGTCAAGGGTGCCGTTCCCGGCGCCCGTGGCCGCATCGTCTTCGTCCGCAACGCTGTGAAGGGAGCCTGACCATGGCTACCGCCAACACCCTCGACGTCGTAGACACCTCGGGTAAGAAGACCGGTTCGGTCGACCTTCCCGCGGCGATCTTCGACGCGCAGACCAACGTCCCGCTCATCCACCAGGTGGTCGTGGCCCAGCTCGCAGCAGCGCGCCAGGGTACGCACAAGACCAAGAACCGTGGCGAGGTGTCCGGTGCAGGTCGCAAGCCGTTCAAGCAGAAGGGAACCGGTCGCGCTCGTCAGGGCTCGATCCGCGCCCCCCAGCACCGCGGTGGTGGCATCGTGCACGGCCCGACGCCCCGCGACTACTCGCAGCGCACCCCCAAGAAGATGATCGCCGCTGCGCTCCTCGGAGCAATCAGCGACCGCGTCCGCGGTGACCGCCTTCACATCGTCGAGGCATTCGGCGACGGCAAGGTGCCATCGACCAAGGGCGCAGCACAGGTTCTCGCGGGCATCGCCGGCAAGCACGTGCTGATCGTTCTCGACCGCGGCGACGAGCTCGGCGCCAAGAGCGTTCGCAACCTCACGACCGTCCACGTGCTCTGGGCCGACCAGCTCAACGCATACGACGTTCTCCTCAGCGACGACATCGTGTTCACGAAGGCTGCTTTCGAGACCTTCGTGAACAGCAAGACCAAGAAGGAGGCCGGCGAATGACCGTCGCTACCAACAAGGACCCGCGCGACATCATCCTGTCGCCCGTCGTCTCTGAGAAGAGCTACAACCTCATCGACGACGGCAAGTACACGTTCCTGGTTGACCCCCGCGCCAACAAGACCGAGATCAAGCTCGCCATCGAGAAGATCTTCAACGTCAAGGTTGACTCGGTGAACACGCTCAACCGCCAGGGCAAGACCCGTCGCACCAAGTTCGGCATCGGCAAGCGCAAGGACACCAAGCGCGCCATTGTCACGCTCAAGTCCGGCTCGATCGACATCTTCACGGCTGTCGGCTAGGGCTCAGGGAGATAAATCATGGCAATTCGCAAGTACAAGCCCACGACACCAGGTCGTCGCGGTTCGTCCGTCGCCGACTTCGTGGAGATCACGCGCTCGACGCCGGAGAAGTCGCTGCTTCGTCCGCTCCCGAAGACGGGTGGCCGTAACAACGCCGGTCGCATCACGACCCGTCACATCGGTGGTGGCCACAAGCGCCAGTACCGCGTGATCGACTTCAAGCGCACCGACAAAGACGGTGTCAACGCCAAGGTCGCCCACATCGAGTACGACCCCAACCGCACGGCGCGCATTGCGCTCCTGCACTACGTCGACGGCACGAAGCGCTACATCATCGCTCCGAACAAGCTGTCGCAGGGTGACATCATCGAGTCGGGCCCGACCGCCGACATCAAGCCGGGCAACAACCTTCCGCTGAAGAACATCCCGGTCGGTACCGTTATCCACGCGATCGAGCTCCGCCCGGGTGGTGGCGCCAAGCTGGCCCGCTCCGCTGGTGCATCCGTTCGCCTCGTCGCCAAGGACGGCCCGTACGCGCAGCTCCGCCTGCCGTCTGGTGAGATCCGCAACGTCGACGTTCGCAACCGCGCCACGATCGGCGAGGTCGGCAACGCCGAGCAGTCGAACATCAACTGGGGCAAGGCTGGCCGCATGCGGTGGAAGGGCGTTCGCCCAACCGTCCGTGGTGTCGCCATGAACCCGGTCGACCACCCCCACGGTGGTGGTGAGGGCAAGACGTCCGGTGGACGTCACCCCGTTACCCCTTGGGGCCAGAAGGAAGGCCGTACGCGTAAGCGCAACCTTCCCAGCGACAAGCTCATCGTCCGCCGCCGTAACGCCGGCAAGAAGCGCAAGTAGGAGTCAAGAAGATGCCACGCAGTCTGAAGAAGGGCCCCTTCGTCGACGACCACCTGCTCCGCAAGGTCGTCACGGCGAACGAGGCCTCGAACAAGAACGTAATCAAGACCTGGTCACGCCGCTCCATGATCGTTCCGATCATGCTCGGCCACACCATTGCGGTGCACGACGGCCGCAAGCACATCCCGGTGTTCATCACCGAGTCCATGGTCGGTCACAAGCTCGGCGAGTTCTCGCCGACCCGTACCTTCCGCGGACACGAGAAGGACGACAAGAAGGGTCGTCGCCGCTAACGCGGCGGCGAAAGGAGGAACAGAGAAATGGTTGAATCCATCGCTCGCGTGAAGCACATTCGCGTCACCCCCACGAAGGCCCGTCGAGTCGTCAACCTCATCCGTGGAAAGCAGGCAGAAGAGGCTCTCGCGATCCTCAAGTTCGCACCGCAGGGTGCGAGCGAGCCGGTCTACAAGCTCGTTGCGTCGGCTATTGCCAACGCTCGCGTGAAGGCGGATGCGTCCAACAGCTTCCTCGACGAGCAGGACCTGTTCGTCTCCGAGGCATTCGTTGACGAGGGAACGACCCTGAAGCGGTTCCAGCCGCGTGCACAGGGCCGCGCCTTCCAGATTCTCAAGCGCACGAGCCACATCACGATCAAGCTCTCCACACCAGACGAGATCGCGCCGAAGGCTGTATCCACTGCGAAGGCAGGAAAGAAGTAATGGGCCAGAAAGTAAATCCCTACGGTTTCCGTCTCGGAATCACCACCGACCATGTGTCGCGGTGGTTCTCTGACAGCACCAAGGCCGGACAGCGCTACAGCGACTACGTCGCTGAGGACATCAAGATCCGCAACCTGCTCAAGACGAGCCTCGACCGTGCCGGCGTAGCCCGCATCGAGATCGAGCGCACGCGTGACCGGGTTCGTGTCGACATCCACACCGCTCGTCCTGGTATCGTCATCGGCCGCCGTGGAGCAGAGGCCGAGCGCATCCGCGCCGACCTCGAGAAGCTCTCTGGCAAGCAGATCCAGCTCAACATCCTCGAGGTCAAGAACCCTGAGGCTGAGGCGCAGCTCGTCGCCCAGGGCATCGCGGAGCAGCTCAGCGCTCGTGTGGCATTCCGCCGCGCAATGCGCAAGGGCCTTCAGGGTGCACAGCGCGCCGGAGCAAAGGGTGTCCGCATCCAGGTCTCCGGCCGTCTCGGCGGCGCTGAGATGAGCCGCTCCGAGTTCTACCGTGAGGGTCGCGTTCCGCTGCACACGCTGCGCGCGAACATCGACTTCGGCTTCTACGAGGCCAAGACGACCTTCGGTCGCATCGGAGTCAAGGTGTGGATCTACAAGGGCGACATCACCAACAAGGAGCTCGCTCGCGAGCAGGCAAGCCAGAAGTCGACCCGTCCGGAGCGTCGTGACGACCGCGGCGGAGACCGTCGCGACAGCCGCCCTCCGCGTAGCTCTGCTCCCAAGGCAGACGCGCCGGCAGCGGCACCAGCAGGAGTTGAGGCATAACAATGTTGATCCCACGTAAGGTCAAGCACCGCAAGCAGCACCACCCAGGTCGCAGCGGTCACGCCACTGGTGGCACGAAGGTCTCGTTCGGCGAGTTCGGCATCCAGGCAATCACGCCTGCGTATGTCACGAACCGCCAGATCGAGGCAGCTCGTATCGCCATGACCCGCCACATCAAGCGTGGCGGAAAGGTCTGGATCAACATCTACCCAGACCGTCCGCTCACCAAGAAGCCTGCCGAAACCCGCATGGGTTCTGGTAAGGGCTCGCCAGAGTGGTGGATCGCCAACGTCAAGCCGGGTCGCGTGCTCTTCGAGCTCAGCGGTGTCAACGAGACCGTTGCTCGCGAGGCACTCACCCGTGCAATTCACAAGCTGCCCCTCAAGGCACGCATCATCAAGCGCGAGGAGGGCGACGCATAATGGCGATCGGATCCAAGGAGCTAGCTCCTGTCGAACTCGACACATTTGAAGACGAGCGACTCGTCGACGAGCTGAAGAAGGCCAAGGAGGAGCTGTTCAACCTGCGCTTCCAGTCGGCTACCGGACAGCTCGAGAGCCACGGCCGACTTCGCGCCGTCAAGCGCGACATCGCGCGCATCTACACGGTGCTGCGCGAGCGCGAGCTGGGCATTCGTGCCACGCCCGTCGCCGTCGTCGCCGAGGCCAAGCCGGCCAAGAAGACCACGAAGAAGGCAGACGCCGCAGCAGACACTGCAGCGGATGCTGACACTGAGACCACGAAGGAGGCCTAATCATGGCAACGTCAAAGACTGCCGAGAAGGCCACACCCGCCACCGAGGAGGAGACTCGCGGATACCGCAAGTCACGCCGCGGCTACGTCACGAGCGACAAGATGGACAAGACCATCGTCGTCGAGGTTGAGGACCGCGTTAAGCACCCCCTCTACGGCAAGGTCATCCGTCGCACCTCGAAGGTCAAGGCGCACGACGAGGCCAACTCGGCCGGCATCGGCGACCTCGTCCTCATCAGCGAGACCCGTCCGCTCAGCGCCACGAAGCGCTGGCGCCTGGTCGAGATCCTAGAGAAGGCCAAGTAAATGCTTCAGCAGGAATCACGCCTCAAGGTCGCCGACAACACCGGCGCCAAAGAGCTCCTCACCATCCGCGTTCTCGGTGGCTCCGGCCGTCGTTACGCGGGCCTCGGTGACATCATCGTCGCGACCGTCAAGGACGCGATCCCCGGCGGCAACGTCAAGAAGGGCGACGTCGTCAAGGCAGTCGTCGTTCGGGTTCGCAAGCAGACCCGTCGTCCCGACGGCTCGTACATCAAGTTCGACGAGAACGCTGCGGTGATTCTCAAGGCTGATGGCGACCCCCGCGGCACCCGCATCTTCGGACCGGTTGGCCGCGAGCTTCGTGACAAGAAGTTCATGAAGATCATTTCGCTCGCCCCGGAGGTTATTTAGTCATGGCGAACATCAAGAAGGGTGACCTGGTTCAGGTCATCAGCGGCCCCACCGAGGCTCGCGGCGGAAGCCGCGGCAAGCAGGGTCGTGTCATCGAGGTTCTCGCTGACAAGAACCGCGTGATCGTGGAGGGTGTCAACTTCGTCACCAAGCACGTTCGCGTCGGCCAGACCCAGCGCGGCACCAAGACCGGCGGCATCGAGACCCACGAGGCGCCCATCCACGTCTCCAACGTGG
>NZ_JBXMIS010000101.1:0-21227 GCF_057073975.1 Conyzicola sp.
ACACCGCCCTCATCGCGCCGACCACGAAGCAGGAGGTGGCCGCGTTCAAGGCGGAGTCCCGTGCCGCTGGCGTCACCTGGGGGAACGGCGCTGTGCTGCAGGGTGTCGCGGTCGGATGCGCGGGGCTCGTGATCGGCATCATCGCGATCACCATGGTCGGCACCTTCGTGTCGATCTCGGCCGAGGCCTTCGCCCGCAGCGGCAGCCCGATCGGGCTCGTCGGCGTCATCTTCCCGCTGCTCTTCCTCGCCGGACTCATCGCGATCGCGGTCGCGGCCTTGCGCTCCGTCTTCGGAATGCGCCGCTGGGAGAAGTGGATGCGGCTGTCGCGCTTCGCTGCCGCGAACCAGCTCGCGTACTCCCCCTCCTCCCCCGACCCGCACTACCCCGGCTCGATCTTCGGCCAGGGTCGATCCCGCAAGGCTCTCGACCACCTTCGCTCCTCGAGCGCCCGGTTTCTCGACATGGGCAACTATCAGTACGTGACGGGAAGCGGCAAGAACAGCACGACGCACAACTGGGGATTCCTTGCGATGCACCTCGACCGGCGACTGCCCCACATGGTGCTCGACTCGGCGGCCAACAACAGCTGGTTCGGCACCAACCTCCCTGCCACGTTCGCGAAGGACCAGGTGCTCTCGCTCGAAGGCGACTTCAACACGCACTTCACCCTGTACTGCCCCAAGGAGTACGAACGCGACGCCCTCTACGTGTTCACTCCCGACCTCATGGCACTGCTCATCGACGAGGCAGCGCCATTCGATGTCGAGATCGTCGACGACTGGATGTTCGTGTACTCATCGAGCACGTTCGATCCGACCAGTCCGGCGGTCTATCAGCGCCTATTCCGCATCATCGACACTGTCGGGGCGAAGACCCTCTCGCAGACCGACCGATACGTCGACGAGCGCGTCGGCTCGTTCGCCGCCAACGTGGTCGCCCCGAAGGGCCAGCGGCTTGCCAGGGGCGTGCCGGTGGCGGCCATCGTGTTCTCCGTCGTCTTTGGACTCATCTGGCTGCTGCCCCAGCTCATGGGTGCCGGCAACTAGACCCATCGGGTCTGGCACGCACTCCGAATCATTGGCACGGCGGCGCATCGGGGGGTGCGCGAGAGCGCCGGCCTTGTGGTTGACAGAGGGACGACCCACCAGGCCGGCGCCTCCCGTGACGCTGGCTAGGCCAGGGGCTGCGGCGAGGTGACCGCGAGCACCTGCGACTGCAGGGCGTCCCGTCGTGTCACGATCGAGGCGAGAACCGCGGCTTCCTCGACCTGAGCGCCGACGACGTCATGGCCGATGATGATGCGCTGGCGAACGAACGCGAGCCGGGTTGCGTCTGAGATGTATCCGCGCATGACCGACCGCAGCCCGTGGCGGGAGGCCCACGCGAGCGCCTGGCTCCTGCCGCGCGGCGTCGCGAGGGCAGCCGTCTCGTCGGGGTTGAACCAGCCGGCGGCCGCGTACTCGTCGAGGCGGCTCTTCGTGAGCCGAGCCTCGTGTCGACGCAGGGCAACCACGAGCAGAATCGCCCCGACAAAGAGGGGAACCTGCACGACCACGTAGTAGAGCAAGAAGTCGTCGCCGACCACGAAGGTCGCGCCGTTCCAGAGCGCGTGCAGCGCCATCGCCGGGACGACACCGATCACAAAGGCGAGGATGCCCGGCAGCATGCCACGGCGCCTGGCCGCGAGTCCAATCGCGAAGCCGGTGCAGAGCGTGAACATCGCGTGGGCGAACGGCGACATGATGCCGCGGATGATGAACACCCCGACGACAGACGAACCCTCCCCGCCATCGAGCTCCGCCCCGAAATAGAGGATGTTCTCCGTGAAGGCGAATCCGGCTGCCACCGTCGCGGCATAGACGACGCCGTCAACAGGACCGTCGAAGTGCTTGCGCGCGACAAGGAAGATCAGGAGCACGCCGAAGCCTTTGGCAAGCTCTTCGACGATCGGAGCCTGGATCACGGCGCCGATGAACTCGGCCGCTGCATCCGTCGTTCCCGCTGAGACGAGGGCCTCCTCTGCAACGAGTCCGACAACGAGTGCCACGAACACCGACGCGGCGGCTCCCCACAGGAAGGCGAAGAGCAGTGCACTGCGCGGCTCTGGCTCCCATCGGTCGATCAAGCGAATGCCGAACAGCACGATGAAGAGGGGAACGAGCGCCATGATCCCGCCGATCGCGACCACTCCGGCCCCCAAGGCGATGAAGAGGAAGCCGATCACGGCGAGGGCGACCACACCCAGGATCAGGAAGCCGATAAGGGCGGGAACGAACAGGCTGCGCGGGGCTGTGGATCGACCCGCGGTCGCAGGCCCGGGATTCGCATATGCGGCGCGCTCGACGCTCTGCGGAGCGTGGGCAAGGCTCGTGCTGACGGGATCGGACACCGGGTCTCCTTACTGCTGCTGCTCGCGCAGGATCTGCAGCGCCCGGGTCACCCGGTCGCCGAGGCCGACAACGCCCTTGCGCGCCGCCTTCTCCAGCTCGATGAGCAGGTCCTCCACCTCGGAGCGCTGCTTGAGGTACACCGCGTGCCATGCGGTCTTAGACGCGAGCGAGGCGCGCGCGCTGACGATGGCCAGGCCGGAGCTGACGACGAAGGCGAGAAGCAGCGCCGCGGGCAGCCATGCGCTCGTCGCATCGGCAGATCCGATCGCGATGGCGACAGCGAGGAGGAACGAGATAAGGGAGAGCAGCGGCGGCACGGCGCGCAGCACATTGCCGCGCCAGAGGTATGCCCAGGCGTATGGCCAGCCGATGAACCCGACCGCCTGGAGTCCCGACGGCGGAACCGCGCGAAAGCGGTCGGCGAGATCCTTGAGCTCCGCGCGGGTGCGGCGCATGCCGGCCCTGTCGCGAACGCCGAGGCGGATGTGGCGCTGCTTGGCATCCACCTCCTCCAGCTGCGCGCGGATGGTCTCGAGCTGGCCGCGCGTGAGACGCAGTCCGGCATCCTCCTGCAGGTTCTCGCGCAGCACCGCGTAGCTCGTCGCCTCTGCACGGCCGAGCGCGAAGACGATGCCGATACCGGCGCCGAATGACACGAAGAGAAGGATGCTGAGCACGATCAGCCCGTCGCGCGTGCGGCTCTCGTCGAAGAGCAGCCGGCCGGCGTAGTCGATTCCCAGCGCGAAGAAGAGTCCAAGCGTCACGACCACCGGAATCGACCAGAAGTACTCGGTGACCCGGCGCCGCGCGGCGCGGTTCTTCAACCGGTAGTCGTGCGCGCCGCGCAGGTCGACGAGACTCGCGAACAGGTCGGAGAGCTGGAGTGCGAAGAACAGCACCCAGACGAGGAAGCAGTACAACAGCACGGTGAGGGCGATCTCGAGCAGGCTTTCCACTCTGCGACCCTACCGCGTGCGCTCGCTCACGCGGCGAGGGCGAGCTTCCTGCGGGTGATTCCTGCGCTGACCGCGGCGGCGACGAGGCAGAGCGCAGCCGCGCCGAACCAGGCGATCGTGTACTCCCCCGTGGCGTCCCTGACGCTTCCGGCAACGAAGGCCGCGATGGCAGCGCCCACCTGGTGGGAGGCGAACACCCACCCGAAGACGATCGGGCCGTCCTTGCCGAACACCTCGCGGCACAGCGCGACCGTCGGGGGAACCGTGGCGACCCAGTCGAGCCCGTAGATGACGATGAAGAGGATCATCGGTGGCTCGACCGTCGCGCTGAGCAGGAACGGGAGCACGAGGAGGCCGAGACCACGGAACCCGTAGTAGGCGGCGAGCAGGATTCGCGGGTTGATGCGATCGGTCAGCCAGCCGGAGGCGATGGTGCCGATGATGTCGAAGATGCCGACGAGGGCGAGCAGGCCGGCCGCCGTCGTCTCCGGCATGCCGTGGTCGTGGGCACTCGGGATGAAGTGAGTGCCGACGAGCCCGTTCGTCGTCGCACCGCAGATGGCGAAGCCGGCGACGAGCGCCCAGAAGGTGCGCACCTTGGCAGCGCGAGCGAGGGTGGCGACCGCGAGCTTCGCCGCATTGCCGCGGGCGGGCGGCTGGTACTCGTAGTCGTCTGGGGCGCCGTACGGCGTCATCCCGATGTCGACCGGGTGGTTGCGAAGGAAGGCGAGCACGAGCGGAACGACGAGCAGGGCACCGGCCGCGACGAGCAGCGACGCCTGCCGCCATCCCTGGTTCTCGACGAGGATCGCGATGAACGGGAGGAAGGCGAGCTGGCCGGTCGCGCTGCCAGCCGTCAGCACGCCGACGACGAGGCCGCGGCTGCGGACGAACCAGTTGCTGGCGACCGTTGCGGCGAAAACCAGTGCCATCGACCCCGTGCCGAGGCCGATGAGCACACCCCAGCACAGCACCAGCTGCCACTGCTGTGTCGCGAAGATGCTGAGCGCTGACCCGGCGGCGACGAAGAGCAGGGCGATGCTGGTCACCCGTCTCAGCCCGAACCGCGCCATGAGGGCGGCGGCGAACGGCGCCATCAGCCCGTAGAGCAGGAGGTTGACGGTGACGGCGATGGAGAGCTGGGTGCGCGTCCAGCCGAACTCCTCCTCGAGCGGCAGCATGAGCACGCTTGGAGCAGCGCGGAAGCCGGCCGCACCGACGAGCGCGAGGAAGGCGACCCCCGCGACGATCCAGGCCGGGTGGATCCTGCGGGTTCTCGTCTCGGTGCTCACCGTTCGAGTATCGTGGACGCGGCCGTGGCGCAATAGGCTTCGATCGAAACCATTCCGCCACAATTGCGCGACAAACAGACAACGGGGAGAGGATGCCGTGACCCACGAGATCGCCGTCATCGCCCTCGGCCAGTCGAACGCCTTCGACCTCGCCATCCCGGCCCAGGTATTCGGCTCCGTAGCGCTCGCCGGAGAGGACGCGTACCGCGTGCGCGTGTGCAGCATCGACGGCACCGCGGTGACCACGAGCGCCGGGTACAGCGTGCTCGTCGAGCACGACCTCTCCATCGTCGCCACCGCCGACACCGTCATCGTCGCGCCGGGCATCGAGGCACGCGAGAGCGCCCCGCACATCGACGAGCGCCTGCGCGCGGCCCTGCACGCGGCGAGCGAGCGCGGCGCTCGCATGGTGTCGATCTGCACTGGAGCCTTCGTGCTCGCCTCTGCCGGCCTCCTCGACGGGCGTCGCGCGACGACCTACTGGAAGAGGTCAGCCGAGTTCCGCGCTCTCTTTCCCGAGGTCAGCCTCGAACCCGACGTGCTCTACGTCGACGACGGGGTGCTCAGCTCCGCCGGCGTCGCCGCTGGCATCGACCTGTGCCTCCACATCGTGCGCAGCGACCACGGCATCGCGGTCGCCAACGACGCGTCGCGAAGCCTCGTAGTCGCCCCGACACGGCACGGCGGCCAGGCGCAGTTCATCGAGCGGGAGCGCATGGATGACGACGGCGAGCGCCTCGCCCGCGTGCTCGCGTGGGCGAGCGAGAACGTCACGACGCCCCTCGACGTTGCCACCCTCGCGCGCCGGGCGATGATGAGCGAGCGCACCTTCAACCGTCGCTTCCGCGAGCGCACCGGCACGAGCCCGGCGGCGTGGATCACCGCAGAGCGGCTGCTCGTGGCGCGGGAGCTGCTCGAGTCGACCGACCTCTTCGTCGACGAGGTGGCGCGAGCGAGCGGGCTCGGCAGCGCGACGCACCTTCGCTCGCAGTTTCAGCGGCGGTTCGGGCAGACGCCGACCGAGTACCGGCGGGTGTACCGCCCTGAGACTCTCTAGCGGGTGAGCAGACCTGCATCGAGAGTGAACTGCGCACCGGTGGCGAAGCGGGCGCGGTCGCTGGCGAGGTAGAGCACCAGCTCGGCGACATCCTGTGTCTCTATCCAGGGCACCCCTGGCAGCAGGTTGCCGGCGCTGCGCTCGGCGATCTCGATCGCGGTCGCGCCCTCGAGCTCGGCGAGCCCGTCGTTCATCGGCGTGTTGACACCGGTGGGATGGATACTGACCACCCGGATTCCGAACGGCGCGAGCTCGATCGCCCACGCCTTGGTCAGCCCCGTGAGGCCGTGCTTCGAGGCGACATAGTGCGAGAGACGGTTGCCGCCGCGCAGCCCCATAACGCTCGAGTTGTTGATGATGACACCGCGCTTCGCGGCCTTCAGGTGCGGGATGACGGCGCGGGCAACGAGGAACGGCCCCTTGAGGTTGATGTCGATCATCGAGTCCCACTCGAGCTCTGTCATCTCGTCGGCCGCAGCGTAGGCGACGATGCCGGCGTTGTTGAACAGGATGTCGATGCGGCCGAACTCCGCCATCGTCGCGTCAACGGCCTCCTGAATGGCAATCGCGTCGCGAACGTCTCCGCTGAACACGAGTGCCCGCCGACCGAGCAGCTCGACCTCGGCCCGGAGCGAGTCGAGCTCTGCCGAGCTGCCCTGCGCGTAGGCGGGGTACTCGATCTTCGCTGCCACGTCGAAGCCGACGATGTCGGCTCCGGCAGCCGCGAGCGCGAGGGCGACGGCTCTGCCCTGGCCGTGGGCCGCGCCGGTGACGAAGGCGACCCTTCCAGAGAAGTCGAACATCACGAACCGGCGCTGTGCTTATTGAAGCCGGTCATCGCCCGGCTTCCTATAGTCGTACAGCACCTCGTCGAGCGGCACGCGGCCGACGGTGTTGACCAGGTTGGTCGCCACCATCTGCCCGGCGAACGCCACGAGAATGAGGCGAAGCTTCGGGTTGAAGGTCTCCTCGAGCTGCGCGTACATCGACTCCGGAATCTCGCCAGGCGACCGGGCGATGAGGCGGCCCCAGTCCATCAGCAGCTGCTCGGCTGGGGTGACCTGCGGATCGTCGACATCCTCGCCGGAGTCGATGAGGATCTTGCGGAAGAAGACAGAGCAGACGAGGCAGTCGTTCGCCTCGGAGATCGCATACGAGAAGAGCGAGACCGCCCGCTCGCCGATGAAGGGGGCGAGCTCCTCCTTGAGCACGTACCACTCCATGTAGGCCTTGAAACTCGGTACGTGGCCGAGCAGCGTCGCCTTCATGTTGGTGATGCGACCGCCGTATGTCGCGACCTGGTAGTCGGCCGCAGCCTTGGCCTCGTCGTCGAGGTTCTCATAGCTCGTGATGGGCAGGAAGGTCATGCTGCCCAGCCTAGAACCACGGCGGTGTCGTTACCGGTGGTTACGCGGCAAGCAGCACGACCGGTCCGCTCGAGCGCTCCTCGAAGGCCGACTTGGCCTTCGCGGCGTCGCTGAGCGGGTAGCTGGCAATGGCGAGCCCGTCGAAGACTCCACCGCGAACCGCCTGGAACACGTCGGATGCGGCGAGCTGCGCGATGCCGTGGCTGTTGCGCAGCATGCGTGCAGCCGTGTAATCCTCCGCGGTGATCGCAACGTCGACACCGGCGGAGCCCTCCGGCACGATGATCGCGCCAAGGTGCTCAGCCCACGCACGCACAAAGGCGTCCGCTCCGCTGCCGTCGCTCGCGACGCTCACGCGGTTACCGCGGCCGACGGAGTGCAGCTGTTTGACGATGACGCGGGCGACCAGCCCGAGAGGAAGAAGCGCGGCGGCCTTCTCGATCGCCACGTCCTTGGGAAAGCCGATGAGGTCCCGCTCGCCGACGATGTGGCTGAGTCCTGGCGTTGCCGCGCTGAACTTGTATGCGACACGATCGCCGGGCGCGAAGCCCGCGGCCTCCGGGCCGACGGCCTCGACGCGACCGATGGCCTGCACTCCGAGGCTGCTGAGGCCGAGTGCACCGAGACGGATGCGCACCTGGCCCTCGCGGGGACGCTCGACGGTGCTGCGGCGGCGCGACGGGCGCGCGGGGGTGCTCGTGGTTCGGGTGGTGTTGCTCACGGTCTCTCTCCTCGGCTGGAGCCTTGGGAAGATGCTCTCAACCAATGGTGTAAACCGGCTGGTCACCCGCCGTATTCCCGCTGTGCGCCTAGTACACCTTGCCGGGGTTGAGGATTCCGAGCGGGTCGAATACCGCCTTGAGCTGCCGTTGCAGCTCGAGCTGCGTGTCGCCGAGCTCGTCACCGAGCCAGCGGCGCTTGAGGATGCCAACGCCGTGCTCTCCCGTGAGCGTTCCGCCAAGCCGGAGGGCGGCGAGGAACAGCTCGTCGGCCGCCTTCCACACGTTCTCCGGCACGCCGTTCTCCTGGCTCGCATCGGGTTCGAACACGAAGTTGGGGTGGAGGTTGCCGTCGCCGGCGTGGGCGACCGTCGGGATCTCGAGTCCGAACCGCCTACCGATCTGCTCAATAGCGCCGAACATTGCAGGAAGGGCGCTGCGGGGAACGCAGATGTCCTCGATGAGCACGGTTCCCTTGGCGACCATCGCGGGGTGGAACGCGCGCCGGATCGCCAGCAGGCTCTCGCCATGTGCCGAATCCGTCGAGAGCTCCGCCTCCCCGCCAAGGGAGCGGATGATGCCAAGGGCCCCCTCTGCCTCTGCCGCCGCCGCCGCTCCGTCGCAGCGCACAAGGAGATAGGCGTCCTCCCGAACCTCGAGACCGAGGTGTGCGGCGATCGCGGAGAGCGCCGGGCGGTCGATCAGCTCCATGATCGCGGGGCGGATTCCAGAGGAGGAGATGACGGATGCCGCCCGCGCCGCCGACTCGACCGTCGCGAAGTAGGCGCCGATCGTCGAGATCGGCGCAGGGTCGATGTGCCGAAGGCGCAGCGTCGCGCCGACCACCACGCCGAGCAGTCCCTCGGAGCCGATCATGAGCGCCGTGAGGTCGAGGCCGGTGACGCCCTTGACCGTGCGTCGGCCGAGCTCGAGCAGCCTGCCGTCGGCGAGCACGACGGTGAGCCCGATGACGGCATCGCGCGTCACGCCGTATTTCGCGCACAGCAGTCCGCCGGCGTTCGTGGCGATGTTGCCGCCGATCGTCGAGATCGCGCGGCTCGCCGGGTCTGGAGCGAACCACAGGCCGCTCTCGGCGAGCAGGTCGTTGAGGTCGCCGTTGATGACACCCGGCTCGACGACGGCGATCTCGTCGTCGGCCGATACCTCCAGCACCCGGTTCATCGCCAGCGTGGAGAGCACGATCTCGCCCGGCCCGGCGTTGGCGGCTCCGGCGAGCCCGGTTCCGGCGCCGCGGGTGACGACGGGCGTTCTCGTCTGTGTCGCGATGCGCATGACCTGCTGCACATCCGCGATCGATGCAGCGTGCACGACGGCCAGCGGAACACCAGCCGACACATGCCCGGAGCGGTCGGCGCGAGCGGCCTCGAGCTGCCCCAGCTCGGTGGAGACACGGTCGCCGAGGGCGGCGTGGAGCTGAGAGACGACGTCGGGCACGGTGCAAGCCTATTCGGCGGGGCAGGGCCGACAGTGCGCTGCGACTACCGTGCGGATTCGCTGGAATAGCAGCATTCAGGGAAGCGTCAGCGTGCCCGACATGGGCACCATGCCAGAGAGCTTCTCTGGCGAGAGCACCCTGGCGACATCCTCTGCCTGCATGAGCCCGCTCGAGACGACGAGGTCGGCGATCGACTCATTGGTGGTGAGCGCGGTATGGGCGAGGGATGCCGCCGCCGCGTAGCCGATGTACGGAGTGAGCGCGGTGACAACGCCGACCGAGGTCTCGACCTGCGCGGCGAGGCGCGTGTAGTTGGCCGTGATGCCGTCGACACAGTTGACCCGCAGCGTGTAGCAGGCCTTGGTGAGCCAGGCGAGTGACTGCAGGATGCTGTGGGCGATCACGGGCTCGAAGGCGTTCAGCTGCAGCTGGCCACCCTCCGCCGCCGCCGTCACCGTCGCATCCGCGCCGATGATGCTGAAGGCCACCTGGTTGACGACCTCCGGGATGACCGGGTTGACCTTGCCCGGCATGATGCTCGACCCGGCCTGACGCGCGGGAAGGAATATCTCGCCGAGCCCAGCCTGTGGGCCACTCGAGGTGAGGCGAAGGTCGTTGCAGATCTTCGAGAGCTTGACGGCGGCGCGCTTGAGGGTGCCGCTCAGCGTCATGTATACGCCGGTGTCGGAGGTGGCCTCGATGAGGTCTGGAGAGGTCACCATCTCGATGCCGGTGAGCTCGACGAGGTGGCGCCGCACGGCCTCGGCGTACCGCGGATCAGCGGTGATGCCCGTGCCGATCGCCGTCGCGACCATGTTGATCTCATTGAGCAGCGGCATGACCTCGGCCAGCCGGTCGTAGTCCTCCTCCAGCGTGTGCGCGAATCCGCGGAACTCCTGTCCGAGGGTCATCGGCACGGCGTCCTGCAGCTGGGTTCGGCCGATCTTGAGAACGTCGTTGAACTCCCGGCCCTTGGCGAAGAACGCGTGGGTGAGCAGGCGGTGCTCGACGAGGAGGCGCTGGATGCCGAGGACCATCGCAAGCTTGATCGCGGTCGGGTACACGTCGTTCGTGCTCTGACTGCGGTTGATGTCGTCGATCGGGTGCAGCGTGGCGTAGTCGCCGAAGGAGTGGCCCATGAGCTCGAGGCCGCGGTTGGCGATGACCTCGTTCGTGTTCATGTTCGTGCTCGTGCCAGCGCCGCCCTGGATGACCCCGACGGTGAACTGCTTGTGCAGCGCTCCCCCGACGATCTCCTCGCAGACCCGGTCGATCACATCGGCCTTCTCCTGGCTCAGCACGCCGATCTCGGCGTTGGCCCGTGCCGCAGCCTGCTTCACGCGCGCGAGGGCGGTGATGAGGTCGGGGTAGTTCTGGATCGCTCGCCGCGTGATCGGAAAGTTCTCCAGCGCGCGGGCTGTGTGGATGCCCCAATACGCGTCTGCAGGAATCTCCATCGATCCGAGCGAGTCTGTCTCTGTTCTCCAGCCAGTCACGACCCCAGCCTACGTCGGCGGCTCGCGCACTCTCTATGCGCGAACGGGCACGAAACCTGCGTCTAGAGCCCGAGAATGGTCGAACGCAGCGCCGGAACGATGAGGATGATGCCCACGACGACGAGAAGACCGCACAGCGCGTACATGGCGATCGACACCCACCGACGCCATGGCTGGGCACCGTCGCCGAATCGCAGTGCGAGCGAGAACAACGTGACCAGCAGTCCCGCTGACACCAGCGAGGACACGATCACGAGGATGAAGAAGTCCCAGCGGATCACTTCGAGCCCTTCTTCGACTTCTTCTTGCTCGACTTCTTCGGCTGCTGCTTCGCCTTGACCTGGATCGGCTTCGGCGCCCGCTTCGGCTTCTTCTTGCGCCTGGCCTTCGGGGCGACGAAGACACCGGGCTCCGGCACGTGGAAGTTGCGGTGGTCGACCTTGTTGCGTCGGGAGTAGAGGAATATGAAGAGGATGGCAGCCGCGGCGAACACCGCGACGGCGATCACGCCGATGACGCCGGAGCTGACGATGAGGGCCGCGATGCCGCTCACGGTTGCCGCGGCGGGAATGGTGATGACCCATCCGGCGGCGATGCGCCCCGCGGTGCGCCAGCGCACCGATGCGCCCTTGCGCCCGAGACCGGTTCCAATGACGGAGCCGGAGGCCACCTGGGTGGTGGAGAGCGCGAACCCGACGGTCGACGAGGCGAGGATGGTGGCGGTCGTCGCTGCCTCAGCCGCGAAGCCCTGTGCCGGCTCGACGTCGGTGATTCCCTTGCCGAGGGTCTTGATGATGCGCCAGCCGCCCATGTACGTGCCGGCGGCGATCGCGATCGCGCAGACCACGATGACCCATATCTCTGGGCCGGTGCCGGAGTCCTGCATTCCCGACGCGATGAGGGCGAGGGTGATGACGCCCATCGTCTTCTGCGCATCGTTGGTGCCGTGGGCGAGCGAGACGAGGGATGACGTGAAGACCTGGCCGCGCTTGAATCCGTCGCGCTCGCGCTTGCGGGTCACCGCGAAGGCGATCTTCGTCGCGAGGTAGGCGACGAGGCCGGCGGTCAGGGGTGCGAGCGCAGCGGGGAGCAGGATCTTCGAGATGAAGACTCCGCCGTCGATGATGCCGAAGTCGAGGGATCCGACGTTGAGACTCGCGCCGACGATTGCTGCGCCGATGAGGCCGCCGAAGAGCGCATGGCTCGACGACGACGGGAGGCCGAGCAGCCAGGTGAACAGGTTCCACAGGATGGCGCCGACGAGGCCGGCGAAGATGAGCTCTGGGCCGAAGATGACCCCGCCCTCGCCCTCCTTGATAAGGCCGCCGGAGATCGTCTTGGCGACCTCTGTGCTGAGGAACGCCCCAACGAAGTTGAGGCTTGCAGCGAGGAGCACCGCGGTCTTTGGCTTGAGGGCCCCGGTCGCGATGGGGGTGGCCATCGCGTTCGCGGTGTCATGAAAACCGTTGGTGAAGTCGAATATGAGGGCCAGCGCGATGACGAGCGCAACCATGATTGTGATGTCCACTGCGGATCAGCCTAGCCCGTTGCAACCCCTCGTTAACCGCCCGTTAACTATCGGCCCCGCATGCCGCCCCCGCCGCCCCCGCCGCCGGAGAATCCGCCGCCGCTCGAGCCGCTAGAGAAGCTAGAGGATCCGCCAGACCACGAGCTGCCGCCGCCACCCCCGGAGGACGCACGCACCGGGACAATGGGCCGCACGCTGCTGATGCTGCCGCGGGAGAAGCTCGCCAGTGCTCTGCCGAGGTCGACGGTGCTGAGGTCGGTGGTGATCCACCCCGGGCCGGAGGCGGTGCCCGCGTACTCGACCTCCAGCTCCTTCGCCCAGTCCTTCTCGACGTCCCAAAGAACGGCGTAGGGAAGCAGCTTCTCGTGCAGCTTCACGACCTGCCCCCTGTCTGCCGTGTCGACCCGCTCGGCACCCTGCGGACTCTGCAGCACGCGAAGGCGGTCCTCCTCTGCGAGCTGGAGGTAGTCGCGCATGCCGAGGAGGTAGTCGCGCAGCTCGGCGCCCGTGGCTGTGAGCAGGTATGGCTTTGTCAGCACGACGCCCGTCGCCGCATAGGCACCGAGGCTGGCGAACCCCCAGCCGAAGACCGGGCCAGCATCGATGCCGACGACGAAGGTCCAGATGAAGACCACAGCGAATCCGAGGATGACGGGCACGATCGTTCGTCGCAGCGCCACGTCGATCCAGCCACTCGGCTGCGCTCGGAGCCCCGCAGAAACGGATCGGTCGCGTGCTCGAAGCCCCATAGCGTAGAGCGCCGCGCCCTCCGCTGCGCCGAGGGAGTCGAGCTTGGCCTGCTCCCCGATGGTGAAGTCGTCGAACAGCGCCTTGAGGAGCGCGAGTTCCTGCTTGGTCGCGCCGTCTTTGGATCGAAAGGCGAGAGCGAAGCGGTCGTCGTCATCCGGCCGGTCTGGGTCGAGGTCGACGATGTCGACGTAGCCGCGAACGGCGAGGTCGATGAATGCCGCGGCGAGCGCCTCATGTCCGCGGCCGATCACGTCGGCGGCGAGAAGGATGTCGTGGTCCTCTGGCACCGAGTACTGGGGAACGATGATTCCCCGTCCCCGTGCGTCACGCCACAGCACGAACCGCACCAGAAGCGCACAGAGAAGCACGAGCACCGACGCCGCCAGCAGCGCAGGCGGAAGGATGGCGAAGATCCAGTTGTCGCCTATCTTCTCGCCGGGCACGAAGGTGCCTGCCTCGAATCCGATAGCCATCGTGAGGGTGTCGTAGGCAGACATCTGCGACACCGCGGTGCGCAGGGTCGCGCCGCCGTCGAGCACGTCGACGGTGCAGCTCTGGTCTTCCGCGTAGTAGCCGGGGTAGCAGGCTGCATCGCCCGTCAGGCTGTCGACGAGCTCGTCGTCGACGTGGAGGACGACGCTCACCGCTCCTATCGCACTGCCGGTGTCGGTGCCGTTGACATCCCAGTAGAACTCGTCGATGTCGGCATCGGCGAAGTGCTGCACGACGTTGTCGAGGGTGTACTCGATCACGTAGGTCTTTCGCCCGGTGACGTAGCTGTCGTCGCCGAGCGCGATGGAGGAGTACTTGTAGTCGAGTCCGTCTCCGGCGTCGTAGTCCTCCACGGAGAACGGCACCGCCTCCCCTCTGTCATCGGTGACGTCGATCACGGTCGGGTTGAGGGGCATCTCCTGGTAGAACTTCGGCAGATCGCGGTAGAAGCCCTTGTTGTAGTCATAGTCGGGATACAGCGCGACAATCGTCTCGACGACTCGAAGGTGCGCATGGCCGTCGTCGTCCCTGGTGAGGAAGTACTCGGCGTCGAAGGACTCGAAGCTGGGCGGGCTCACGTCGGCGGTAGCGGCGGATGCCGCGCCGAGAGCGGACAGGACGATACCGGCGAGCACAGCGGCGACGAGTCCCCGCGCGGCTGTGACAGTGCGCTTCATGGCCACACAGTAGCGCCCCACGAAAGGGGGGATGACCTCTCGTCAAATAAAACTGCGGGATTGACCTGCGATTTCATATAATCGACACAGGCTCGACGGTGAGCAGTCATACATCCATTCTTCGCTCCTCGGGGGTTATCAAACCGTGTCAGACCACTACACCGTCCCAGCCGGCTGGTATCCAGACCCGCTCGGCCACCCGCAGCTGCGCTGGTGGAACGGTGAGGGCTGGACGGAGCAGGTCTCTGCAGCACCTGAGCCGCTCGTCATGCAGCAGTCCAACTTCTCCTGGAAGACGGAGGAGCAGGCTCCCGTCGTCGTGCAGGTCGTCGCCGAGCCCGCCGCCGCACCGTCGACCGCGATGAGCCCTGCGGCTCGCGAGCTCTTCGCTCTCGAGGCCCCGCGCGCGGCATCCATGATCGAGCAGCCCGTAACGCCTACTCTTCCGGCTGCTGGCTACACCAACAACTACAAGCAGGCTCCCGCTGCCGCTGCCGCTGCGACCGCTGCTGCCGCACAGCCGGAGGCTGCGTACACCAAGTACGCGGTCACCAACCCCGAGCTCATCCCGGTGCCGGTGTCGAACGCGTCTGGCTCGACGAACACGTCGACGCCGCCCAAGTACTTCTCGTAGTCCCGCGTCTCCCCGCGGCACCGCCGCGTCGTGCGCAGCCCCAGAGGTGATCCTTTGCGGGGTATTCGCGGTCGCGTCCCGCGGCGCTGCAGACTGTCGCCGAAGACCGCACCACCCCCCGGAATGGGCCCAAAAACCCCGCAATTCCGCCAGTTCCCCCCAAGAACTGGGGGTGGGTACCCTTCTTCCGCCCGGGAGACGGCCAAACCTATAATCATGAGGACTCGAAACATTCTTGCGTTCGAGGAAGAAAGGCAATCGTGTCTGACGATCTATTTGGCGCCCCGGCCGGCTGGTACCCCGACCCGCTCGGGCTCCCGCAGCTCCGCTGGTGGAACAACCACGCGTGGACGGAGCAGACTTCTGCCGCGCGCCAGCCAATGGTGGTGCAGGACACGAAGTTCGCCTGGGCAGACGACGAGCTGCCGACGCGGCGCGAGGAGCGCGAGCGCGAGCGCAGTGGCGCCGAGCGCACGCCGTCCGAGCCCGTCATCCCCACCGCAGAGTCGCTTCGCGAGCTCGAGCCGCCCCGCGCTTTCACCCAGGTGAGCCAGGGCGTGCCGAGCGCTCCCGTCGTCGAGACCCCGCCGGCACCCGCCGCCGCCGCACCGGCAGCGCCCGCTGCTCCGGCAGCAGCACCGACCTTCGGCGGATCCGCCGAGTCGCTGTACACCCCCGACCCGATCGTCGAGTCGGTCTTCCCACCGGCAGCGTCGACCGCCAGCCCCGTCTTCGACCGCATCTTCGATGCCAAGCCGGCGGCAGCGGCACCAGAAGAGGCGCTCGATGCGCTCTTCGGAGCCAAGGCGACCCGCCGCACGAACTCTCGCATCAAGACGCCGAGCTACTCGGCCGACCAGCTGGCTCCGACAATGACGGGCACCAAGCTCCCGTCGGCGACCGGCCCCGCGTGGGCGATCGCCATGATCCCGCTGTTCCAGCTCGTCGTCAGCCTGCTCCTGCTGACCTCACTGGGCATGGGCACCAGCTACCTCGTCTTCGTCGCGATCCTGGTCGTGCCGTACGGCGTCGCCATCGCCCTCGCCCACCTCGATCACAAGTCGCTCAAGCAGGCTGGCTACGAGCACCCGGCGTCATGGCGTTGGGCGTTCCTCACGGCTCCGGTCTACCTCCTGATGCGTGCTCGCACCGTTATTCGCGAGACCGGTCACGGAATCGGCCCTGTGCTCGTGTGGTTCGGACTCGGGGTCATGCACCTCGCATCCTTCGTCGCGATCCCTGGCCTCATCATCGCCCTCCTTCCTGCGGTGTTCTCCGCGCAGATCGAGGACACGGTGGCCGACCGCGCCATGCTCATCAGCACCACGCAGCTCACCCTCGACTGCCCTGACACCCCTCCGGTGCTTCAGGGAGAGCAGATCATCTGCCCAGCGGTCAGCGGCAGCGGAAACCACTTCGACATCACCGTCACCCTCGAGCGGGCCAACGGCTGGATCGAGTGGCAGGTCATCGACTGGGGTGTCTTCCAGAAGTAGCTAGACTCAGCAGACCGGGGGCGCGATGAAAGTCGGCTCCCGGTTTTCTGTTTCGCCCCCGCCCTGGGGCGAGTCGGTGGTGGCTATTCACAGAGAAACGTGTTTACTCTTAGCCAGCACTTTCGATCTCCCGACCCTGGAAGAAGTAGCTGGGAATGACGCTTGACACCTCGACTCAGATCGCCGCTGGGTGGTATCCCGACCCCCAGGGCAGCTTTCAGCAGCGATGGTGGGACGGCTCGGCCTGGACGAACGAGTTCGCCCAGTACCGCCCGACGCTGAACTACACGCCGCAGACCCGCGCCGCCGCCGCCGGGGAGGCGATTCCGGTCTACGCGCCAGCAGCGGCATCCCCCCTGAGCCCTCCCGCACCACGTGCAGACTTGTTGAACGCGGCGCCGGCAGTGCAGGTTCCCATCCAGACTCCCGCGCAGCCACCCCCGCCGCCAGCAGACCTGCCGACGGTGCCGGCAGCCGTCACGCCGCCCGTCACGCCGCCCGTCGAGCCCTTCGTCGCAGAGCAGGTCGCGCCATTCCAGCCGACCGCACACCCGGTCGCCCGGCATGCCATGCCAACGCAACCCGACGCACCCGGGGCATTTGACGCTGTCGCCTCCCCCGCTGCCCCGTTGGCAGAGCAGTCGATGCCGGCGTTCGCGCAGTCCCCTGCCTCCGCAACTGCCGAGTCTCGCGCGCAGCCAGCGCCCTTCGGCTCCGAGTCCGCGGCGCCGGTAGGCCGCTACACATTCGCGGGCTGGGTGCTCGCGCTTCTCCCCGTGATCGCCGCCGGTGCGGCGGCGGCCGTTGCCACCTACGTGTCGAGCTACTACACGCTCGGAACCGTTGCGATCGCCGGTGGTGTGCTCGCCGTTCTGCTCATCGTGCTCGGCTACGCCGACAGCTCTCGACTGCGACAGCTCGGCAACGATCGAACTGTCCCTGGCATCGTCGCGATTCTCGGCCCGATCTACTTCATCGCTCGATCGTTCGTGGTCGCTCGCACGTCAGGCCGCCCAGCCATCTGGCTGCTCGTTGCGAGCCTGCTCGTGTGGGGCGGGGCGGCTATGGCCTACGTCGTCGTGCCGGGCCTCGCGGCGCTCGTGTCGACGCTGCGCTAGACAGGACCAGTGGTCTAGACGAGGCCGGTGTGACGCTGCGCTAGACAGGGCAAGTGTCGATGTGCGCTAGGCAGGGCTAACCGGCTGGTTCCTCACCGGCGACCCGCCGAGTGCTGAGCGAATGCTAGGACGACGGTGGCCGTAGGCCCCGAATGAGAATTCCGAAACCACCCCCGTGATTTCACTCTCAGCCCTGGACCACCGTCGTCCCTAGTCCCCCGACTAGTGCATGTAAGGAATCTATGCCTCCGCCGCGCAGCCGTCTGCCCCCAGTGCGGGTCACCCTCGCTGTGGGGACTTGTGGCGTCACGCCCGGTGGGATTAAGCCCCACGGCAAAACTTAGTCTTCGGCGATCGCGTCACGCAGCAGGCTCATGAGCGCGGACAGCTGAATGTTCGCCTCGGCGATCTCCTCGTCAGAGCCGTCGAGAGCCCTGGCCGCGAGCCCCGCCTTGCTGTCGATGAGCTCGGCGATCTTGGCGTCGATCGTGTGTGCCGCAATGATGCGCCATGCCGTGACCGGCAGCTCCTGTCCGATGCGGTGCACGCGGTCGATCGCCTGGGTCTGCTCCGCGCTCGTCCAGCTGAGTTCCGCCAGCACGACGTTGGATGCCGCCTGCAGGTTCAACCCGACACCGGCAGCGCTCAGCGACGCGACCACAACCGCGACCTCGGGATCAGAGTCGAAGCTGTCGATCGCCTCCTGCCGCGCCTTCGCGCTCTGGTCGCCACGGATCGAGACGCTCTTGATGCCGACCTTGGCGAAATGCGCCTCCGCCTGATCCATGACGTCGATGTGCTTGGCGAAGAAGACGACCTTGCCGACGTTTCGCGCGAGCTGCGCGGTGTAGTCGGCAGCGAGGCCAGCCTTGGCCTGGCCGATCTTGCGCACCATCGTGAAGACGTTGTCGTCGGTCTTGGCTGCTTTCGACTCCTCGAGCTCTGCGTGGGCGACCACGCGGATGAGATCCTCGAACGCGGCATCGGGCTTCAGGGCCTTCACGCGGCGGTAGGTGGTCACCAGGCGGTCGGTGAGGGCCCTCTCCGCGGCGCGGATGGAGCGACCGAGGTCGTCATCCAGTTCGACCGGGATATCGGCGATGCGGCGCGCGGGAATGTCTGCGGCCACGTCGACCTTCTTGCGCCGGACGATACCCATGTCGATGACCGCCTGACGCGCCTCGGCGAAGAACCCGAAGTCTGCTGGGGTGAGTCCTGTCGCCTCGAGCTTGGCCATGAGTGCCGCGAGCGGCTTCTTGTCGTCGATCCAGCCGAGGAACTGCCAGATGGCACGGAAGTCCTCGATGTCGTTGATGAGCGGGGTACCCGTAAGGGCGATCATGAGCGCCCGCGGCTGAGAGGCGCGGATGCTGCGGCTGAGCGAGAGCACGTTCTTCGAGCGCTCGCTCTTGAGGTTCTTGATGAAGTGCGCCTCGTCGACGACCATGCCCTTGAAGCCGAAGCGGCTGAGCCAGCCGACGTGACGGTCGAGAACCTCGTAGTTGACGATGACGACGTCGCTGAACGCGTCGACATCCTTGCCGTCGCCGTGCACGACGGTCGCGGTGCGCTGCGGGGTCCAGAGCTCGACCTCACGGGCCCAGTTCGTCTTGACGACGTTGGGCACCACGACAAGCAGCGGGTAGGAGTTCGACGCGGATGCGGCGAGGAGCGCCTGGGCGGTCTTGCCGAGTCCGGGCTCGTCTGCGAGCAGGAACGTGCGATGGCCCTTCTTGACCTCTTCGACGAACCGCGCCTGGTGGCGCATGAGCTCGAGGTTGCCCGGCGTGGTGAGCGACTGGGCCTCTGGCAGGTCCATGCTCGCCGCCCCTCCGCCAGCTCCGTACTCGAAGGAGCGGAACAACGGTTCGATGAGCTCCCAGTTGCCGAGGCGGTTTGTCTGCACGGGCGCCGCCTGCACGGCGCTGAAGTCGGGAGCGAGGAAGGGGTTCGACATCTGCATCTGGCGCACCGACTGCGGCACGACCTGCTTCTCGACCGTCTTGTCGACAGGCTTCGGCTCTGTGGTGATGATGAGCTCGTCGGGGCTGAGCTCGACACCGGCGGCGAGCAGCAGGTCGCGGCGCATCGCCTTCGCCGCGGCGGTCACTGGCGCGTCCTCCCCCAGCATCGCGATGAGGCTCGTGTCGCGCGCGGCCGTCTTCGCAAGGATGCCGGCGAGGCCGTCGAGGCGCTTCTGCTCGTTGGCGCGCTCGGCGTCGGTGAGCGTGCTGTCGGTCTTGACCCGAGCGCGCTCCTCGCGCAGCAGCAGGGTCGCCACCTGGAACCGCGCACGGTTGGCCGGCTTGAGCGGGCCCTTCTGCACGGCGGTCTCGACTTCGCGGGCCGCACGCGCGAGAACGGGGATGACGCCGGCGTCATCGGTTCCGCGACGGGATCGCTGGGCTCCTGAGCGCGATCCACTGCGCTGGCGGGTCTGTCCCTGGCCGGACTGGGCCATGTTCCTCCTTGCGCCATGAGGCGCTGCTGCGGGCTATCGGCGCCAGCTTCGGCGGCGAGCCCTTGCTTCGAGTGCACCGGCTGCTGTGCCGCCGGGTGCGCGACATGAGGAACCAGACCCAACTGCGGAGCTGTTGGTGGTCTCAGGAAGCGCTGCACCCATCCTACGCCGATTCCCAGTAGGCTGTGCGGCAATCCGAGGATGGAGTGCCAATGGGCCTGTTCAACAAGCTGACGGGGTCGGTCGACGCCAGCGTGCTATCGACCGGAATCCTGGGTCGAGGCGAGGTTACGGGCATCGAGCTCAGCGGCACGACGGTGCAGGCCGGCAACGGGCTCGTAGAACGCAAGTGCACCATCTCGCTTCGAGTGATGATCGACAACGTCGCCCCCTATGCAGCGACGACCGTGCAGCGCATTCCGGAGCCCTACATCCCCCAGCTCGCCGGCGGAGCCGTCCTGCCCATACGCGTTGACAGGGCCGACGGCTCGAAGGTCTTCATCGACTGGGCATCTGAACTGCCAGAGGTCACGGTGCCTTCGGGCGAGGGTCGCGACAGCGCCGCGTGGGTGCTGGAGAACGGCACACCGATCAAGGTCGTCGTCGTGCAGAGCCAGCGTGCGAAGCTCAAGAACTCCGCGGGTCTCGACGTCTACGCCCTCACCTTGACCCCGTACGAGGGCGTCGACAAGCCCTACCAGCTGGTCGTCGGCAACGGCGTGCCCGACGAGGCGCTGCCGCTGCTCTACCCCGGTGCGAAGCTGCACGCCCGCCTTGGCGACCAGCCCGACGCTGTGGTCATCGACTGGGCGAAGGGGCATGTCGTCTAGGTTCTGTGCCTATGAGGTTCGGTGCCTATGAGGTTCGGTGCTTATGAGGTTCGGTGCCTATCGGCGCGCGTTGCGATCCTCGACGTTGCGTACCTTGATGAGGATGCCCGCGGCGAGAAAGACGACCGCCGCGACATAGTGCAGGGCGAGCAGCACGTCGCGCTCCAGGCCGAGGGGAACAATCGGGTTCCACACGACCGCGATGGGCACGAGCAGTAGGAGCCACAACCACTGCCGCGCCTGCCACGCGAACACGGCCACGATGAGCGCGAAGATTGCCACGAGGAACTGGATGAGCAGGTAGAGGTCACTGCCGATGGCCGCGACGCCAGCCAGGAGGGCCACGGTCGCGAGAATGGATGGTGCGAGCGCGGTTCGCCGGAACTCCGGTGTCGGGTAGCGCTGTGCGTTCCTGGACGAGCTCACCAGCCCCCTCCCCCGCCGCCGCCCCCGCCGCCGCCGGAGGAGCCGCCGCCCGACGAGCCGCCACTCGAGCTGCTCGACG
>NZ_JBXMIS010000102.1:0-24666 GCF_057073975.1 Conyzicola sp.
GCGCAGCGCCGGGGCGAGCACCCCGGTTCCGAACCCGGCCGCCGTGTGCAGCACGAGCTGCCCCGGCTGCCACGTGCCCGTCGCCGCGAGCCCCGTCACGAGGGATTCGAGCTCCGACTCCGGCACCGCCAGGATCACGAGCTCGCTTCGCTCGACGACGGCTTGCACCTCGAGAATCGGCACTCCCGGCAGCATGGCCTCAGCGCGGTCCCTACTGTCAGCCGACACCGCGCTGATGCCGACGATCGCGTGACCAGCACCGGCGAGAGCGGCGCCGAGCACCGGACCGACCCGGCCGGCCCCGATGATGCCGATGCCGAGGCGTCCGTCGCGGGTGGTCACTGGGATGGCTCCGGCGCGGCGACCTCGTGCGCCCGCCAGTGGTGGCTGGTGTCGGAGGTGCCGGAGCGCACCGCGGCAGCAGCGACGGTGTCGAAGAACCTCTCTGCGTCGGCGTGGTCGAGCGCGCCGAGCGCTGGCGTGATGGGGCCGGCGACGGTGTGCACCTTCACGGCGGCGAGACGCAGCTGGCGATAGATCGGGCCGTCCTCGATGACAACGCTCTGCATCCTGGCGAGGGGAACGATGACGAGCTCGCGCCAGATGGCGCCCTTACGCAGCAGCACCGTGTCATCCAGGAGCGCGAAGCCGTTGCGTCGCCAGGAGAACCATCGGATCACCGCGGCACGGCGCGGCGACGTCGTGAACCCGTCGTCGCCGCCCTTCGACTCGATGCCACGCTGGAGTAGCGCGAGCGCCTCCTCGCCCGAGAGCCCCGGCAGCACGAGGGCGAGCACCCGCATGACGTCGCCGCGGTCGCCGACCGGCAGGATCGTCGTGTTTCGCTGTCCGCTGCCATCGGTCGTCGTCGACTTCGTCGCGCGGTTGACCTTGATCTCCCACCATCCCGGTATGCGCCACAGCAGCGGCTGGCTCACCTGCACGGAGTGGATGCGGCCAGGGGGAAGGGTGTCGTTGCTCGTCGAGAGAAGGCCGTGGCCGATGCGGATTCCGTCGGGCGTGCCGGCAATCGTGTACCGCAGCGAGCGGGTGAATCGCGACCAGTAGTAGCTGGCACCACCGATGATTCCCGGCACGATGGCGAACAGGAAGAATGCCTGACCCGTGAGAGAGGTGCTGATGATGACAGCGACGACGATGCCGAGCACCATGAGGGTGAAGCCGCTCAGCAGCAGCGAGCCGATCACGCGACCGAGGTTCATGGTGACGACCGACTCGAGGGGAGCCTCGTGCGGGTCGAGCTCCGGGGCGAGCAGCTCAGACACGCGCTGCCCGACGACGCCGTTGCCATTCGTGACGGCCTCGGCCGTGGCTGCTGCCGCCTGAGTTCCGGAGGCGAGGCGAAGGATCTCGCGCCGGAGGTCATCCGCGGCCGCAGACCCGAGGTAGTCGAGCTGCACGTTCGCGTCCTGTCCGGCGACGTTGACCTCGAGCTTGGCTGCGCCGAAGAGACGAGCGATGAACGGCCGAACGATGTTGATGCCCTGGATGCGGTCGAGGCGCCCCTTGCGGTGCGTTCTGAACAGGATGCCGCTTCGCACCTCGACGACCTCGTCGGTGATGCGGAAGGTGTGCATGCGCCACGAGACATAGAAGCCGGCGACGAGCAGAAGGAGGAAGCCGAGCACGGCGACCGCGATGATCCAGAACGCAGTGTGGCCGAGCAGCCACGAGACCGGGTCGTCATCGCCGCGATCGCCGCCGACGAGGGTCTCTATGAAGGCGTCGCGCAGGTTGTACAGGCCGAATCCGATGATGGCCACGAGGGCGATGCCGCCCTTGAGCAACGGGGTTGCGGGATGCAGCCGGTGCCACTCCCCGTTGGCGAGACGCGACACCACTGGCGGCGCCACGTGGCTCACAAGCCGGCCCTTCTGCTTTCGGCGAGCGCGACGAGGGTGTCTCTCAGCTCCTCTGCGACCGCCTCGGGCAGGCCGGGGATGACCACCCCGGTCGCTGCCGCCGCCGTCACGAGCTTGAGCTCGCTGAGCCCGACCGCCCGCGCGAGGGGCCCGCGGTTGATGTCGACGAGCTGCATGCGGCCATAGGGAACCGCGACGACGCGCGTCCACATGATTCCGCGGCGGAACACGAGGTCGTCGTCACGGAGGGCATAGCCGATCGCGCGCACCCGGCGAGGGGTCAGGGCCACCATGAGCAGCGAGACGGCACCGACCGCGATCGGCGGAATCCAGCCAAGCGACCAATCGAAGACAACCAGAGGCACGAACGAGATCGCCGTGAGGATGAGGCCGGAGATCAGGTAGCCGACCAGATCGACCACGATGTACTTGGGGGAGACGCGCTGGTAGTCGATGGTGCTCACACCCGACACCCTACGACACCGTGCGGTCGGGCAGGCCCGGCCCAGAACCCTCGTCCTCGGGGGGAAGCGTGCACATCTTCTCGGCGACGAGACCACCGGCGAGCAGCATCGCAGCCCCGACAAGAGTGACCGCCGCCATGGTGACCGATCCGGCCGATGCAACGACAGACCTCGTCAGAAGGAAGATGAGCACCGAGATGGCGACGCCGGTGAGGATCGCCCCGGTGAGACTGGATGCCTTGGCCAGCAGCACGATTCGCGTCGCGTAGAACGGGTCGACCCGCGCACCCACGACTCCACGCGCAACCCGGAAGACCGGCAGCGCCCCCAGCACGACCAGCACGCCGATGAGGCCGAGAGCGACGCCGAGGGTGATCGGCGGCACAAGGCTCGGGCGGCCAGAGCCAACGAGGATGAGCTCGGTGAACCACCCGGCGACAACGCCAATTGCCGCAAGCGCGATAAGCGGAGATGCCCTCGTGGGTTTCACGACAGCCTCGCTGCCAGCTCGCGCACCGGGCCGAGGCCGGGGATGACGGCGTCCGGCTCGATCTCGAGCCACGGCTCGAGCACGAAGCTGCGCTCGGCAGCCCGAGGATGCGGGATCGTCAGGCGGTCGGTCGCCACGACGATCTCGCCGAACACGATGATGTCGATATCAAGTGTGCGGTCGGCCCAGCGCTCGCCACGCACGCGCCCGAGGTCTGCCTCGATCTCGTTGACGGCGTCGAGCAGCTCGACCGGAGAGAGCAGCGTCTCGATGGCGACGACGGAGTTGAGGTAGGCGGGGGCGTCGGCGTCGGGGCCGCTCGGCGTGAGCGCGATCGACTCGCGGGCGGTCGAGGCTGCGACGAGGTCGACCCCGGGGACGTCGGCGATGCGTCGAACTGCCTCGGTGAGCGCGCCGTCGCGGTCACCGAGATTGCTGCCGAGCGCGAGCACCGCGTGGGTCATGGCCTCGAGCGCAGGATCGTGACAGCGACATCGGAGAACGGCACGCTGATCGGCGCTGAGGGCTTGTGCACCGTCACCTCCACCGTGCGAACGGGCGCGTGCGCGAGCGCAACCCCGGCGACGCGCTCCGCCACGGTCTCGATGAGATCGACCGGCTCGGTCTCCACCGACGCCACAACCTCCTCGGCCAGCTCGCCGTAGTGCACGGTGAGGTCGAGGTCGTCGCTCGCGGCGGCCGCCTCGAGGTCGAGCCAGATGGTGACATCGATGATGAACACCTGGCCGGTGCGGCGCTCGTGCTCCAGCACTCCGTGAAAGGCCGAGGCCCGAAGCCCCGTCAGGGTGATGCGGTCGGTGTCGCTCACGAGGCAGCACCCCGCTCCCAGGCCTCCCAGACATCGAGCGTTGCGCGCGTGGAGGCCACGTCGTGCACGCGCACGGCCCAGGCTCCCGCCTGGGCGGCAAGCGCGCTGATCGTGGCCGTCGCGGCGTCCCGCCCGACCGGGTCGGCATCCGGCTCGGTGAACGGCGAGAGGAACCTCTTGCGCGACACACCGACGAGCACCCGGTGCTCGAGCGTCGCCAGCTGGTCGAGGTGGCCGAGCAGCGCCCAGTTCTCCTCCGGCGTCTTGCCAAAGCCGATGCCGGGGTCGACGATGATGCGGTCGGGGTCGGCACCCCAGATGATGAGCTCTGCGATGCGGTACTTGAGGTCGTCGCGCACCTCGTCGACGACGTTGCTGAAGCTGCCCGTCTCGTGGCTCATGTCACGCCAGTGCATGGCCGCGTAGTCGACGTCGGAGGCGGCGATGAGCCGAAACATCTCTGGATCGGCGAGGCCACCCGAGACATCGTTGACGGTGCTGGCACCCGCCTCGATCGCGAGCGCGGCCGTCGAGGCGCGCATCGTGTCGACACTCACACTGACCCCCCGCTCGACAAGGGCGGAGACGATCGGCAGCACGCGCTCGTGCTCCTCGTCCTCTGCAACCCGCTCTGCGCCCGGTCTCGTCGACTCCCCTCCGACGTCGATGACATCGGCGCCGCTCTCGCTCAGTTCAAGCCCGTGCTCTATCGCCTCATCGAGGTCGTTCCAGCGACCACCGTCGCTGAAGGAGTCAGGAGTGACGTTGAGGATGCCGAACACCCTCGGTCGTTCTCGCACAGCAGTTTCAGTCATTGGTGCTACCTCGCCCGATCAGTGACATGACCCCCGCGCGGGCAGCGGGCTCGCTGAGCGAGCCGCGCGTCGCGAGCGTCACAGTTGAACTCTTCGCCTGGCGCGCCCCTCGGGCAGAGACGCAACCATGCACTGCATCAAGGATGACAAGCACACCCTCCGCCGCGAGCCCCGCATCGAGCGTGTCGGCGATCTCCTCCGTCAGGCGCTCCTGCAGCTGGGGCCGCGAGGCGAGGGTCTCGACCACGCGGGGAAGCCGGCCGAGCCCGACGACTCGGGTGCTCGGAACGTAGGCGAGGTGGGCGATTCCGACGAACGGCAGCAGGTGGTGCTCGCAGATCGAGCGGAACTCGATGTCGCGCAGCAGCACGAGCTCGCCTCGCTCGCCCTCGCCGAGCTCTACCGTCTCGGCGAGGTGGTCGAGCGGATCCTGGTCGAGGCCGGAGAAGAAGTCGCCGTAGGCCTGCGCGACCCGCTGCGGGGTCGACGCGAGACCGGGTCGCGACGGGTCCTCGCCGATGGCAGCGAGGAGCTCGGCGACCGCCGCCTCGATGCGACGTGTGTCAATAGCCATGCCCGGGGTGCCTTAGCCGTCGGCGACTAGGCCGTCGCGATGCCGGGCGTCTTGCGGGGCCGCGGGGTGCGCGGCTTCACCGGTGGCTCAGAGCCGACGCCGCCGTCGACTGCTCCGGAGTCGATCGGGGCCTTCGTCGCGATCTTGATGGGAGGGCGGTCGGAGAGCGGCCGCGTGTCGCTCGAGAGCCACTTCGGGCGCTCCGGCAGCTTCTGCACCTTCTCGAAGATCTCGGCGAGCTGAACGTGGTCGAGGGTCTCCTTCTCGATGAGCTCGCGTGCGAGCTGGTCGAGAAGGTCGCGGTTGGTGTTGAGCACCTGCCATGCCTCGTCGTGCGCCTGCTCGATGAGCGCGCGCACCTCGGCATCGACGGTCTCTGCAACGCCGTTGGAGAAGTCGCGTCCACCGCCCATGTCGCGGCCCATGAATGGCTCGCCCTGCGCCTGGCCGAGCTTGACGGAGCCGATGCGGGCGCTCATGCCGTACTCGGTCACCATGCGGCGAGCCGTTGCCGTCGCCTTCTCGATGTCGTTGGATGCCCCGGTGGTCGGGTCATGGAACACGATCTCCTCCGCGACGCGGCCGCCCATCGCGTAGGTGAGCTGATCGAGCAGCTCGTTGCGCGTGACGGAGTACTTGTCCTCCAGCGGAAGCACCATCGTGTAGCCGAGGGCGCGACCGCGGGGAAGGATGGTGACCTTCGTCACCGGGTCGGTGTTGCGCATCGCCGCGGCCGCGAGAGCGTGTCCGCCCTCGTGGTACGCCGTGATGAGCTTCTCTTTGTCGTTCATCAGGCGGGTGCGTCGCTGGGGGCCGGCGATGACGCGGTCGACCGCCTCATCCAGTGCGCGGTTGTCGATGAGCTGCGCATTGCTGCGCGCGGTCAAGAGGGCTGCCTCGTTGAGCACGTTGGCGAGGTCTGCACCCGTGAAGCCAGGCGTCTTGCGCGCGAGCACCTCGAGGTCGACGCCCTTGGCGAGCGGCTTGCCCTTGCCGTGCACCTCGAGGATCTGCTTGCGGCCCTGCAGGTCTGGCGCGTCGACGCCGATCTGGCGATCGAAGCGGCCGGGGCGCAGCAGGGCGGGGTCGAGCACGTCGGGACGGTTCGTCGCGGCGATGAGGATGACGTTGGCGTTCGCGTCGAAGCCGTCCATCTCCACGAGCAGCTGGTTGAGCGTCTGCTCCCGCTCGTCGTTGCCGCCGCCGATGCCGGCGCCGCGGTGGCGGCCGACGGCGTCGATCTCGTCGATGAAGATGATGGCCGGCGCGTTCTGCTTCGCCTGCTCGAACAGGTCGCGCACGCGGCTGGCGCCGACACCGACGAACATCTCGACGAAGTCAGAACCGGAGATCGTGTAGAACGGCACTCCCGCCTCACCGGCGACAGCACGGGCGAGGAGGGTCTTGCCGGTTCCGGGAGGGCCGTACAGCAGCACGCCCTTCGGAATGCGGGCACCGACAGCGAGGAACTTGCCTGGCTCCTTGAGGAAGTCCTTGATCTCCTCTAGCTCCTCGACGGCCTCGTCCGAGCCGGCCACATCGGCGAAGGTGACCGTTGGGGTCTCCTTGCCGACAAGTTTGGCCTTCGACTTGCCGAACTGCATGACGCGAGACCCGCCGCCCTGCATGCGAGAGACGAGGAACCAGAAGATGAGCCCGATGATGACGAAGGGAAGCAGCAGGCCGAGGAACGACAGCAGCGCGTTGGGCTGCGGCACCTCATCCGTGTACTCCTTGGGATCAGCGGAGGTGACGGCTTTCACGATCTCCTCGCCGCGCGGGGCGACGTAGTAGAACTGCACGAGCTTGCCGTTGTCGCCGTCGGCCTTAGTCAGCGTGAGGTCGACGCGCTGGTCGCCGTCGATGATCTTGGCGTTCTCGACCTTGCCCTCCTCGAGCAGCTCGAGGCCGTGCTTGACCGAGACCTCCTTGAATCCGGGGAGGCCGGTGAAGAAGCTCAGGCCGAACAGGATGCCGATGACGGCAAGGGCGACCCAGAAGACAGGTCCACGGAGAATTCGCTTGATGTCCATTTGCTCCGGGCGGTCTTGGCCCGGCACCTTCCTGCTGAAGAAACCTGCTGCAAGGTTAGCGGCAGGTCGCTGGATGAATACCGGATGTTCGCCTACGGGGTAACCCCATCCACCCCTCCCCCTGCGTTCGCAAAACAGGAAGGTGCGGGACTGACGTGGGCAGAGTTGCCCGTGTGACCACTTCATGGAACATGAGGCCCTCTGGCCACTCGCATTCCTGCTTTACGAAACGGGCGGAACGGGCGAAACGGGCGGAACGGGCGAGGCGGAGGGGGGCTCGTGGGTGCGGGCTACGAGTACACGTGGGGCGCGAGCACGCCGATGCCGCGGAGGTTGCGGTACTGCTCCGCGTAGTCGAGGCCGTAGCCGATGACGAAGGCGTTGGGAATCTCGAAGCCCTGGTACTTCACATCCACCTCGACCTTGGCCGCCTCCGGCTTGCGCAGCAGGGCGACGATCTCGACCGACTCCGCGCCGCGCGTCTCGAGGTTGCCGCGCAGCCACGAGAGGGTGAGGCCGGAGTCGATGATGTCCTCGACGATGATGACGTGGCGGCCGTGAAGGTCGGTGTCGAGGTCTTTGAGGATGCGCACGACGCCGCTCGACTGGGTGCTGCTTCCATAGGAGGAGACCGCCATCCAGTCCATCTCGATGGGGATGGTGAGCTCGCGGGCGAGGTCGGCCATGACCATCACCGCGCCGCGCAGCACGCCGACCAGCAGCGGCTTGGTGCCCGCGTAGTCCACCTCGATGCGGCGGGCGAGCTCTGCGAGCTTCCCGTGGATCTGCTCCTGCGTGAGGAGGATGCCGTCAAGGTCTGACTCGATGTCGCTGAACTCCATCGGTCTAGTCTGCCGCTTCGAAGACCAACAGGCCTCCTTCTCGGTAAACCCGCACCCCCGGGAGGTCGATCGGCCCCTGCCCGTGCCAGTCGGTGACCAGCCTGGCGACCTCGAGGGTGTGCGCGCGACTGAGCGAGACGTGGAACTCGCCGTGCACCGCGAGGCGGATGAGCCGCTGCCGCAGCGCCGCGGGGTTGGAGGCCAGGGCGCTCACGGGCAGCGAGATGCCGGCCTCGGCGATCTCGGCGAGCTCCTCGACGATCTCCTCAGCGAAGTGGTCGAGGGCCTCCGCGTCTTCGCGAAGCTGGTCCGCGGTGCGGGCGAGAGCCTCGGCGACACCGGGGCCGAGCTCTGCCTCGAGCACGGGCAGCACCGTCTCGCGAACGCGAACCCTGGTGTAGGTGTGGTCGCTGTTGTGGGGGTCGATCCACGGCGTGAGCCCCGCGTCGGCACAGGCCTGCACGGTGGTCGATCGCCGGATGCCGAGCAGCGGGCGCCGATACAGTCCCGTCACGGCGTGCATGCCCTGCAGGCTCGCGGCACCGCTGCCGCGTGCCAGGCCGAGCAGCACCGTCTCTGCCTGGTCGTCGAGGGTGTGGCCGAGCAGCACGGCGGAGGCGCCCTCGCGCCGTGCCACTGCGGATAGCGCGGCATACCTGGCATCGCGGGCGGCGGCCTCCGGCCCCCCTGCCGTGCCGACATCGACGGCTGTCACGACCACCGGGTCGAGCCCGAGCTGCCGTGCCTTGTCTGCCGCGGCGGCGGCAACGGCCGCCGACCCGTCTTGCAGGCCGTGGTCGACGATGACAGCACCCGCGCGCCCCGCCGCCTCGAAGGCCGTCGCGGCAGCGAGCGCGAGCGAGTCGGGCCCTCCGCTGAGGGCGACGAGCACGAGCCCGTCGGCCGGCAGCAGCGCGCGAACCGCACGCCGCACGTCGGCGATTGGAGGCGTCAGTCGGGGGCGAGTGGTCATCCAGTAACGTTATTCCAGCATTCAGACCAGCAGCAGTCACCGATCAAGGAGCAGCCAATGGGCGCCTACAACGCCGTCATCGAGATTCCCAAGGGAAGCAAGGTCAAGTACGAGGTCGACCACGAGACCGGCCGCCTCGCCCTCGACCGTGTGCTGTTCACCGCGTTCGGCTACCCCACCAACTACGGCTTCTTCGATGAGACCCTCGGCCTCGACGGCGACCCGGTCGACGTGCTCGTGCTGCACGACGAGGTCTTCTACCCGACCTCCCTCGTGTCGGTGCGCCCGGTCGGCGTGTTCAACATGACCGACGACGGCGGCTCTGACGCCAAGGTCATCGCCGTGCTCGCCAAGGACCCGCGCTGGGAGTGGGTGCAGGATGTCAGCGACATCCCCGAGTTCCAGCGCAAGGAGATCGAGCACTTCTTCGAGCACTACAAAGACCTCGAGCCGAACAAGTGGGTCAAGACAGAGGGATGGGGCGACGCAGCCGAGGCGGAGGCGATCATCCAGGCGGGCATCGCGGCGTTCGTGCCGGCAGCGCACTAGCGCTCACTCGTCCGCGAGGAGCGGCAAAATGGGCACCCGGCGACGCTGGGTGCCTTTTTTGCGCACCTCGACGCCGGGTCGCCGACGCGGGGCCGACTCAGCCCAGCGAGATTCCCTGGTTGCGCATGTACGGCACCGGGTCAGTCACGACACCGTTGATGAGCACGCCGAAGTGCAGGTGGCATCCGGTTGCTCCGCCGGTCGCACCGATTCGCGCGATGTTCTGGCCGGGGTCGACGTAGGCACCACGGGCGACCAGCAGGCCGCCGTTCTGGATGTGGCCGTAGGCCGTGGAGACTCCGCCGCCGTGGTCGATCTGGATGTAGTTGCCGTAGATGCCGTTGTAGCCGGAGTAGGTGACCACTCCGCCGTGAGCGGCGTAGATGGGGTTGCCGCAGGAGGCGGCGATGTCGGTACCGAGGTGGGTGTTGCATCCGCCGGGGCCGCAGCGGTGGCCGAAGCCGCTCGAGATCCAGCCGCTGGCAGGCCGTGCCCATCCGCTCGCCGTGATCTGTCCAGCGGCGAGGGCGGCTGCCGCGGCGGCAGCACGCACGGCGACGCCCTTCGCGTAGTCAGCCTCGGTGGCGGCACGGCGCTCGCTGAGCACGACGAGCTGCGCGTTGAGCTGGTTCTGGTACTGCTGCTGGGCGGCGAGCGCGGCACCAGCGGCGTCGGCCGCAGCCTGGGCAGCTTGGAAGGCGGCCTCCGCCTCGACGCGCAGCTGCTCGCGGATGTCTTTCGCGACGTTCGCCTGGTCGGTCAGCGACTGGGCCGACTTCTGGTCTTGCAGCGCCGTCTCGTAGACGGTCGCGCTCTGCTCGGTGAACTTGTCTGCCATGCCGTAGCTGTAGAGCAGGTCGTCGGCCTCGCTCGCGTTGACGAACAGGGTGGTCGTGACATCGCCGTTGCCGCCGCGGTAGAGCTGGGCGACCATCTCGCCGGCTCTCGCGATCGACTCCTCTGCCAGCTGCTGAGCCTCATCGGCCTGCATCTGCAGCTCGTCGGCCTTGAGCGCCTGCTCCTGGAACTTCTGGTCGGCCTCCTGGTAGAGCGCGCCCTTGGCCTCTGCCTCTGCCTGGGTGCGCTCGACCTCTGCCTGCAGGCTCGCGATGAGCGCGGTGATCTCGGCGATCTTCGCCTTGGTGGCTGCCTCGCTGTTGCGGGCTGCCGCGACCTCGGCCCACGTCGGGTAGTCGACGGCCCATGCGGGCGACTGGTTGACGAGCGAGATGGTGAAGACGAGAACGAACGCGGATGCCGCAGCAACGATCCGCGCGCCGAGCGAGCGTGGCATAAGGCGCAGCAGGCCTGCATTCGCCCCGTGTGTCATGGCCATGGAATCCCCGTATCGCGCCGTTTGTGTGTGCGGCTTCGCGAGTGCGAATTCACACCAGTAACACTGTTAACTCGCACAACACTAACAAGTCGACCTTCAATGTGCACTTGAACCTAGCCGCACGGCGATTCGTACCGCGGTTCATCCGTGGGGTTTCGCATAATGGGCGGTTTTGTATTTCGCGAGCAGCACCCTATGCTTGTCCCTCGGTAGCTATGGCGTCTTGTGACTGCATGGCCCCATCGTTTAGTGGCCTAGGACGGCGCCCTTTCACGGCGTTAACACGGGTTCGAATCCCGTTGGGGTCACGAAAACACACAGTTTCATAGTTAGGCCCTGTAGCGCAGTTGGTTAGCGCGCCGCCCTGTCACGGCGGAGGTCGCCGGTTCAAGTCCGGTCAGGGTCGCAAGGTTCGGCTTCTCCCCGGAGGGGTCTAGCCGGTTTGGCTCTGTAGCTCAGTTGGTAGAGCGCACGACTGAAAATCGTGAGGTCACGGGATCGACGCCCGTCGGAGCCACCACGAGAAGCCCCTGCTGCTGCGGGGGCTTTTGTCGTCTGGCCCGATCAGGCCATCGAACCGGCGTGCACGTCGGCAGAACTCGCCGAGCGCGTGCGCGCCTCGAGCCGCGCGACGTGGGTGGCTGTGCGCAGGAAGCTGTCTGGGTTGAGCGAGATCGAGTCGATGCCCTGCTCGACCAGGAACTCCGCGAACTCTGGATAGTCGCTCGGCGCCTGCCCGCAGATGCCCACCGGGATGCCAGCACCGTGCGCCCCGCGAATCGCCATGCCCACCATCTCCAGCACCGCCGGATCGCGCTCGTCGAAGAGCGCCGCCAGCTCGCCGGAGTCGCGGTCGACTCCGAGGGTCAGCTGAGTGAGGTCGTTCGAGCCGATCGAGAATCCGTCGAATCGGGAGGCGAAGTCACCGGCGACGATCACGTTGGAGGGGATCTCGCACATCATGTAGACCTCGAGGCCGTCGGCGCCGCGCTCGAGCCCGTGCTCTGCCATCACCGCCAGCACGCGGTCGGCCTCCCCGACAGTGCGGCAGAACGGGATCATCACGCGGATGTTGCGGAACCCCAGCTCGGATCGCGCCATGCCGACGGCGCGGCACTCGAGCGCGAACGCCTCACGGTACCGCGGGTCGTAGTAGCGCGACGCCCCACGGAACCCGATCATCGGGTTCTCCTCCATGGTCTCGAAGTCGCGCCCCCCGATGAGGTTGGCGTACTCGTTCGACTTGAAGTCGCTCATTCGAACGATGACGGGCTTCGGGTGGTAGGGCGCAGCGATCTTCGCGAGCCCGCGGGCGAGGGTGTCGACGAAGTAGGCCGATCGGTCGGGCCACGAGCGGGTGAGCTCGTCGATCTGGGCTCGATCGGCGGCGCTCGTGATCTTCTCCGGGTGCACGAGCGCCATGGGGTGAACCCTGATGCCTCCGCTGATGATGAACTCCATCCGCGCGAGGCCGACGCCGGCGGCGGGCAGGCGCCACCACTGGAAGGCGGCGGCCGGGCTCGCGATGTTGACCATGAGGCGCGTCTTCGTCTCCGGAATCGCACCGAGGTCGATCTCCTCCCGCTCGAACGGCAGGATGCCCTCGTAGATGCGGCCCTCCTCGCCCTCGGCACAGCTGAGCGTCACCTGCTGCTGGTCGCGCAGCACCGTCGTGGCGGTGCCGGTGCCGACGACCGCGGGCTTGCCGAGCTCTCGACTGACAATCGCGGCGTGGCTCGTCGTTCCCCCGTGCTCTGTGATGATGCCAGCGGCACGGGACATGATCGGAACCCAGTCGGGATCCGTCATCTCTGTGACGAGAATCGCGCCATCGCGGAAGCGCGTGATCTCCGCTGGGTCACGAATGACGCACACCTCGCCGGTGGCGATCCCGTCGCCGATCGCCGCGCCGGTCAGAAGCAGCGGCCCGGTCTCGGTGAGCCGGTTGATGGTGAACGACGAGACCGACTTCGTCGCCTGCACGGTCTCTGGCCGCGCCTGCACCAGGAACAGCTCGCCCGTCTGCCCGTCCTTCGCCCACTCCATGTCCATGGGGTGCCCGTAGTGGTTCGCCACACTCACCGCCCAGCGTGCCAGCTGAAGGACGTCGGCGTCGCTGAGCACGACGGCACCGCGTTCCCGCGGCACGGTATCGATCATGCGCGTGCGGGCGCTGCCCCCGCGGCCGTAGACCATCTTCCGCTCCTTGGCACCGACGGTTCGCTCGATGATCGGCGAGACCGATGCGTCGTCGAGCAACGGGGTGAACACCTTGTAGGTGTCTGGATCGACGAGTCCCTGAACGACGAGCTCGCCAAGGCCCCACGCGGCGCTGATCACGGCGAGGCGCGGGAAGCCGCTCTCGGTGTCGATCGAGAACATCACGCCCGACGCACCGATGTCGCTGCGCACCATCCGCTGCACGCCGATGGAGAGGGCGACCGACAGGTCGTCGAAGCCCTTGAGCTGGCGATAGGTGATCGCGCGATCGGTGAAGAGCGAGGCGAAGCAGCGCTGGCAGGCATCCAGTAGCTGTCGCTCTCCGACGATGTTGAGGAAGGTCTCCTGCTGCCCGGCGAAACTCGCATCGGGGAGGTCCTCTGCTGTCGCGCTGCTGCGCACGGCCACGGCCAGGTGGGCGATTCCGCTGCGGTTCGCAAGCTCGTGGTACGACGCCCGGATCTCATCGGCCAGATCAGAGGGAAAGTCTGCGACCATGAACGCCTCGCGAATCTCTGCACCGGCGACCTGCAGGGTGACACGGCCGCTGCGATAGGCGTCGAGCTCTGACAGGATGCGCGCCTCGAGCCCGTTGTGCGCCACGAACGCCCGGTAGGCGTCGGCTGTCGTGGCGAACCCGTCGGGCACCCGCACGCCCTCGCGGGTTAGCCCGGTGAGCAACTCGCCAAGCGAGGCGTTCTTCCCGCCGACGAGCGGAACGTCTGCGACACCCACCTCGCTGAACCACTTCACTTTAGACATAGGGATCCCTCTCCTTACCTCGGTGAAAGACACGACCGGTTACATCGGTCGGCCAGATCCGCACCCAGCGGAGCTTGAGGGTCGGAATCCACGTGGTCAGCCGCAGGGCGTCCGCGGCTGTCACATCGGCAGGCGACTCGACCCACGCCGCCGTGCCCTTGACGACGACGCTGTACGCCGCCTTGTCGTCGATGGCGTCGATCTCGAGAGCAACCTGCGGCGTGGCCTTGAGGGCGAGGAGCTTCGACCCTGGCGCCGTGCGGAAGAAGATCTTCGCGCCGTCGACGGCGAAGTTGATGGGGAAGATGTGGATCATGCCCTCGTGCAGCACGGCGAGGCGGCCGAAGCCGTGTGACTCGAGGGCCTCCCAGCAGAGGTCGGTGCTCATCTCGCCGACGACGCCGCGGATGTCCGCTCTCGAGAGCACGTCGCTCGCACTCATGGCCATGCGCGTTTCCTCCTCGCGGCCAGTCGATCCTCGTTGGTCAGTGGATCTCTCGCCCATCGCTCGGCATCCACGCAGTGATCCCCACGCCGCGCGCGCCGGCGTCACAGGGTCGAAGGTCCCAACGGCGTCGAATCGCGGGATGTGCTCCCGCGCGCAGGCGGTCACCATCGCTCGACAGGTGGGCGGGTCGATCGAAACAGGCCGAGAAGCACGAGCACGAGGCCGATCTGCGCCAAGCCGGCAACAAGGTAGATGACCTGGAGGACGCTGAACGGGATGTAGACCATCTGAACGAAGATCCAGATGACAGTCGCATACGCCGCGATGACCGCAGCGAGCATCGACCAGCGACTTCGTCGCACGAGGAGGACGAACGCCACGAGGTTCGTGCCGCCGAGGACGGCCGCCAGCACGATCCCGGGAATCAGATAGCTGTCGAACGGGGAGTTGCTCAGATAGGCGGTGGGCGGGGTGAGGAGCGTGCTCCACTGCGGCTGCAGCGCGCCGACGACCAGCACGGCCCCGCCGGCGAGCGCCGTCAGCGCGACGGCGACCTCCAGCACACGGAGAATGCCCTCGACCACTCGCGCCCTGTCGGTCATGGCAGCCTCGTGGAGTCGATCCGCCCTCGACGCGCGACGTGCGCGTGCCCCGCTGGCATGCCAGCAGGGCACCGTTGGCCGACGTTCACTTGCCCGTCGTGATCGCGACCTTGCGCGGTGACGGCGACCCGGTGAAAGGCACCGTCACGGTCAGCACTCCCTTGTCGAAAGTCGCGCTGACAGCCTCCTGCTCAGCCTGCTCCGGAAGCGCGATGCTGCGGTAGAAGCTGCTG
This sequence comes from Conyzicola sp., assembly GCF_057073975.1. Classification (NCBI taxonomy): domain Bacteria; kingdom Bacillati; phylum Actinomycetota; class Actinomycetes; order Micrococcales; family Microbacteriaceae; genus Conyzicola; species Conyzicola sp. The sequence continues at coordinate 15,054 of NZ_JBXMIS010000102.1, forward strand.
CTGCTCTCTCGCGTGACGTACTTCTTCTTCTTGTCCTCCTCGCGCTCGTGCCGTTCTGCCTGGATGACCAGGGCGCCCTTGTCGACGTCGACGCTGATGTCCTTCTCGTCGTAGTTCGGCAGGTGCGACTCGATCACGAGCTTGTTGTCGTCTTCCGTGTAGATATCGGTCGTCGGCAGCTTCGTGCCCTGGAAGGCGCGGAGGAACCCGTCGTCGAAGATGTCTTTCCGAATGGTGTCCAACCCGAGGAACGGGTCGAATCGAACCAGATTGCGTGCCATTGTCATGCTCCTTGTCTCATGCCGCCGAGACGGCGATTGAATTGACGACCTTCGTCACGTTCGGCGACGACCACGCGGCGTGCTCGGCCTGGAGCCGCTCTGCCCACGACGTGACTGTTCCCGTGAGCTTGACGCGCGTGCCGTCGACCTCGACGAAGATGTGGTCGGCGTCGACGTTCGCGTTGCGCACCAGCGCCGCCCTGATCTTGCTCGCCGTGTCGACGGCCGATGCACGCGGGGCGAGGGTGATGCGGTTGTCGACGTGCGCGACGCCACGGATGTGCTCGACGGCCCGTCGGGCGGCCTCCCTCTCGAAGTTCCACTGCACCTCACCGGTGAGGGTGACGACGCGCTTCTTGACCTCCGCGTGGACGGTGGCAGGAATCGTGGTCGTGTGGGAGAGCGCGCTCTGCGCCGCCATGGCGATGTCGGTGTCGCTCGCCGTCATCCGGGCGTTCTCCGCATCGGAGACCATGTCGTCCACGACCGCCCTGACCCCGCGCACCCGGAATGCTGCGCGCTCGGCGGCCTTGCGCTCTGCGTAGCCGTCGACCCTGCCCGACAGCGACACCACTCCGTCCTCCACCGACACCCCGATGCTGGCGGCATCGACGTCAGGCGACCATTCCAACTCGGATTGGACCGCGGCCTGCACTGAGGCATCCGACCGGGTCTTTGTTTCGACTTTCATTTCTTTCCCTTCTCGTGGCGCGCATCCCGCGCCGTTCCACGGTCTCTCTCTGCCTCGGTAGACGGGAGGGTCGAAGGTCCCGTGCTGTCGGAAGCGCCGCGACGGATGACGGCGACCGCGCACGGAAGCGCTGCGGCCACCGACTCACTGACCGATCCGAGAAGCATCCGGGGCAGTCCGTGCCGGCCGTGGGATCCGACCACGAGCATGCGAGCCCCCCGAGCCGCCGTCGAGAGGGCCTCGGCCGGAGTTCCGAGGACGACCTCTGAACGGATCTCCAGGTCGGGGTAGGTGCTCGAGAGCCCCGCGATCGCCTCGGCGAGAACCAGCCGGTCGGACTCGGTCGGCTGGATGTAGTTGAGGTACGGCTCCACAAGTCCCCATGGCTCTGGGTGCGACAGGGCGTAGATGGCAGTCAGCGGCTCCCGATACCGGTCGGCGAGCTGAGCGGCGAACTCGACCGCTCGGTCGGAGTCGGCCGAGCCGTCGATGCCTACGACGACTCCCGATCCGGCATCCTTCGGCTCATGAGGAACCACGACTACCGAGCATGGCGCGAGCCCGGCGAGTCTGACCGTGCGCCTGCTCGCCGAGTGGCCGGGCTCCCGATGGGAGCCGATCACGAGCAGGTTGGCCCGGCCGGCTGCCTCGATGAGCTCTCGTGCCGGGGCGCCCATGCGCACGTGTGCTTCGACGGCAAGTCCTGGCCGCGCCTGCTTCACCTGCTCTGCCCGGTCTCGAAGCTCCCGCTCCGCCGCCAGAAGCGCGGATTCGGTGTAGCTGTCTGGCACGTCGCTCATCGTGTCGTCGACGACGTGAACGAGTTCTACGGTGTCTGATGCCGCCGTGGCGTGCTCCATCGCCCAGTCGATGGCGGGGTGACTATCGGCAGTGGCACTGACGCCTGCAACGATTCTCATGGTTGACCTCCAGTGGGGTAGATATGCAATTCACGCTGCTCCGCAATCGCGCATCTGGTCAGGGTCGAAGGTCCTACGAGGACCTTCGACCCTTCAGAACCCTCCTCGCAGAGGGGATCGTTGGCTGGTGATCTCCGCCACGCACCAGCAGGCACCACCCGCGGCGCCGTCTCTCATCGTGCGTGGGGCACGGCTGGCGAAGCAGTATCCCTTCGTGGCGCTGACGCTCCTCGTTGGCATCGTCACCGCGCTGCTGCTGGCGACCCCCTGGAGTCCGTTCGCTCCCGTGCTAGCAACGTGCTTCACGGTGTTCATGGCCGCGCGGGCGGCCGTGTCGATGCTGCGCTCCCTCCGGTCTGGCAGTTGGGGCATCGATGTGCTGGCGATCAGCGCCATCGCGAGCACCGTCGCGCTCGGCGACTACTGGGCCGCGCTGGTCGTCGTCTTCATGCTCACCGGCGGAGAGGCCCTCGAGCACTTCGCCGAGCATCGCGCGCGGGCAGAGCTGCGATCCCTCATGAGTCGAGCGCCTCAGCTGGTGCACCGAGAGCTCAACGGCGCGGTCGTCGACGCGGGTGTCGACGAGGTACAACCGGGCGACACTCTCGAGGTGCGCCCGGGCGAGGCAGTGCCTGTCGACTCCACGGTGCTCTCCGAGGGCGCCGTGTTCGACGAGTCATCCATCAGCGGCGAGAGCATGCCCATCTGGCGGGCGCCCGGATCGACCGTTCTGAGCGGTGCCGTGAACGGAGGATCGCTGACGAGGATGCGCGCGATAGCCACGGCGAAGGACAGCCAGTTTCAGACAATCATCGAGCTCGTGCGCCGTGCCGCCGACAGCAAGGCACCGATGGTGAGGACCGCGGATCGCGTGGCTGTTCCGTTCACCATTGCAGCCTTCGCGATTGGCATTGCCGCCTGGGTCGTCTCCGGCGACCCGGCGCGACTCGGCGAGGTTCTCGTCGTCGCGACTCCGTGCCCGCTCCTGATTGCCACCCCCGTTGCCCTCATCGCGGCGATGAGCAAGGCCGCGTCGTTCGGGATCGTGGTGAAGAGCGGTGGGGTTCTCGAACAGCTTGCCCGCATCCGCACCGTCGCATTCGACAAGACAGGCACCGTGACGCGGGGCATCCCCCGCGTCGACCGGATCGAGCCAGCAGACGGACACGCAGACGAGGAGGTGCTGAGCGTCGGGGCGTCCCTCGAGTCCCACTCCGCCCACGTGCTCGCGAGCGCCATCGTCGAGGAGGCCATTCGACGAGAGGTCGCACGCATTGCCGTCACGTCGGTGCAGGAGCAGACCGCCCTCGGCATCGATGGCGAGATGGCAGGCATGCGCGTTGCCGTTGGCAAGCTCGAGTTCGTGGCAGGCGAGCCCGCGGGCGAATGGCCGCCGCTGGTCGCCGGCGAGATGGCTGTGTACGTGTCGCGAGCGGATCGTGTGCTCGGCCGCATCGTGCTCGCCGACCAGGTGCGGAGCGAGGCTGCAGAGACGATCTCCGGTCTGCGCGAGCTCGGGATCACGCAGCTCGCCATGCTGTCCGGCGACTCACCCGAGACCGCGGAGAGAATCGCCAGCGCCGTGGGAATCGGGCAGGTGCACGCGGGACTCATGCCAGCCGACAAGGTGGCGAGGATGGCGCAGCTCACCCCGCGTCCGGCGCTCATGGTCGGCGACGGGATCAACGACGCCCCCGTGCTCGCCGCGGCTGACGTCGGGATGGCGATGGGGGCTCGCGGCGCCACCGCGGCCAGCGAGTCCGCCGACGTTGTCGTTCTTATCGACGACCTGCGTCGCGTGCCGGTCGTGATCAGACTCGCCCGACGCACCCTCCGCATCGCCTACCAGAGCATCGGGGTGGGAATCGGAATCAGCGTCGCCCTCATGCTCGTGGCCTCGACCGGCGTCATCCCCGCGATCCTCGGTGCAACCGCTCAGGAGGTGGTGGATGTCATCGCGATCCTCAACAGCCTCAGAGCTGGCCGCGCTGCCGCCGGCGATCCCGTCGCCCGCACCTGACCGCCGTCTGCCACGGCCCCTGAGTGCTAGTGCTCCGACCCGTTGGCAAGGGGAACCTCCCAGCGCAGCACCGTTCCCCCGCCGTCGCGCGGCGTCGTCGAGAAGGAGCCGTTCCTCATGGTGGCCCTGCGCTCGAGGTTGGCGGTTCCGCTGCGACGGGTGGGCGTGGCCGGGATCCCGATGCCGTCATCCTCGATAACCACGACCACCGTGCCGTCGACTGCGGACACCGACACAGAGACGGCCGTGGCCTTCGCGTGCCGCACGACGTTGCTCAGCCCCTCGCGGATGACAGCCACAACGTCATCAGAGAGCGAGTTGTCGACCATGATGTCCACCGCGCCGGTGAACGTGATGCTGGGTGACTCGGGAAAGAGCTCTGCCTGTTCTCCGACCAGGTCGATGACGCGGTGGCGCAGGGTCGGCGACGTCGCATCGGCCTCATTGGCGAGAGTGAAGATGGCCGTTCGTATCTCCGAGATGGCGAGGTCGAGTGCGCCGACCTCCTGGGCGATGCGCGAGCTCGCAGCCGGATCGGGGATTGCGCCCGCGGTGGCCTGCAGACTCAGCCCGGCCCCGAACAGGCGCTGGATCACGGTGTCATGCAGGTCGCGGGCGATTCGCCCCCTGTCCTCGAGTATCGCGACGCGCTCGCGATAGGAGCGCATCGATGCGATCCTCAGCGCCACGCTCGCCTGCGCGGCGAACTCCGACGCCATGTCGAGGTCGGCAGCAGAGAACGACGGCCGGTTCACCGCACGGGAGATGGTCAGCACGCCCCTCGGGGAATCCGCCGAGATCAACGGGATGGCCATCGTCGGCCCGAACGACACCTGAGGATCCACCCGACTGACCAGGGTGGCGCCAGAGAGCACCGGCTGACCACTCTCGTATGCCCTGCCAGCGAGGGTGCCGTCGGAGTCGAACTTCATGCCCTCGAACGCGCCGGCTCGCTCGCCACGAGCCACCTCGATGGTCATCACGCCGTCCTTGGAGGGGGTCGCGATGCAGACCAGCTCCGCGTCGGCAAGCACGGCCACTCTGTCAACGAGGATCGCGAGCGACTTGCCTTCGTCTTCTGACAGGAGTGCCGCGGTGACCTCTGCTGAGGCAGAGGCCCACTGCTGCCGCCGCTGGCTCTCGGCATACAGCCGCGCATGGTCGATCGCCGCTCCGGCCGTGTCCGCGAGCGCGACGAGGAGCTCCTGGTCCTCCTCCGTGAAGGCGCCAGCCGAGCTCTCTGCGAGATAGAGGTTTCCGAAGACCTCACCCCGCACGCGCACCGGCACCCCGAGGAAGGTGTGCATCTCTGGATGCCCCGCCGGAAACCCGATCGACCGCGGGTCGGCGCTCAGCTCATGCAACCGGATCGGCTCCTGCTCGTCGATAAGAGCACCGAGTAGTCCGCGGCCCTCTGGCAGGTGCCCGATGCGCTTCACCAGGTCATCGGGCATGCCGACGTGGATGAACTGCGCGAGGGTTCCGCCTGCTGCCGTGACTCCAATGGCCCCGTACTCGGCGCCGACGAGCTTGGTGGCGGCCTCGACGATTCGCCGAAGCACGGCAGGAAGCTCGAGTTCGTTGGCCACGAAACGACTTGCCGCAAGAAGGCTGCGCAGCCGACCCTGGGTCGCCAGCACGTCTCCTGCCACAGAAACCAGGCGCTCGACGACATGGTCGAGCTCAGATCGGGGACCGTCGGGAAATGCGATCCGCACCTCGTCGTCGGTCATGGTGACCTCTCACAGAATGAGGACTTTTGGCCCCTGCCTCGGCGGCCAACTTTTGGCAATCATTTCACAATCGACGAGAGGAGGGGAGGGGTTGTGCGCAGGCTAATTATTGGATTCGACGGGTCTGGACCGAGCAGGTCTGCCTTGTCGTGGGCTCTCAAAAGAGCTGATCGTGACCAGTTTCCCGTCGTGATCGCTTCGGTGGCCGACGAGGAATGGGGGCAGCTGGGCACGGACTACGCTCACGAGCAGACACGGAAGGCAGCGGAGCTTCTGCACGACGCCGCAGTGGAGGCAGGCGCATCCCATCCCGCACTCTCTGTCGAGACGCGGTTGCTGCACGGTAGCCCAGTGCGAGCGCTGACCGACCTCTGCACGCCTGAGGACCTGATTGTGGTCGGAACCCACAAGACGGGATACCTTCGGGGCCGAGTGCTGGGAACGATGAGCATCGTCGTCTCTGCCACGGCCGACTGCGATGTGGCGGTCATCCCCCATGAGGATTTCGCCGGCCGCAGGGGCGTCGTGATCGGCGTGGCGCCTGGCCAGGCGGCAGCCGCAGCCGTCGTTGCGGGGGCGATCGAGGCGGCCAAGGACAACCACGAGCTCACCCTGGTGCGGGCCGACGAGCGGGGGCGCAGCGCGTTCTCGACCCAGCTGCTCGCCGACGCCGTCGCGCAGGCGGCAGAGGCGGCGTCGAATCTGGTGATTCGAAGCAGGTTCTCGCAACGGCATCCGGCGGATGCGCTTCTGGACGCGAGTCGTTCTGCGGCACTCCTCGTACTGGGAGCCTCGCGCGTGCCTCCGGAGAATGCTGCATTCATCGGCTCGCTCTGCCACGAGGTGCTGCTCAACATCAATTCGCCGGTGCTCGTCGTTCGCACCTGACCGTCGCCGCCGGGTGCGGGACCTTCGACCCTGTCATCGTCGAGCGGCGCGACCGACGATGGTGGGGAATTCGAGGAGGGTGGCTAGTGGAGAAGCTGATAGTGGCCGTCGACGGCGGTCCGGCAAGCAGGTCGGCACTGGACTGGGCGATCGCCCGCGCTCGCACCGAGAAGTCGCTCATCGAGCTGACCACTGTCGTCGGGGTCGACTTCACCCTGCCGTCGGATGACGGCGAGGCATACGAGCGCGTGCTCAACGAGGCACGGGACACCGCGCAGTCCGCCCTCCCCCACAGCACGGTCGAGACCTGTGTGCGCTACGGGATGGCTCCCGACGCCCTCATCCGGGCCTCGATCCGGGCGGACCTGCTCGTCATCGGGGCGAAGAAGCCCTCGGCGCTCGCCGGCGTCACCCACGCTCCCCTATCGCAGCGGGTCGCCGGCCGCGCCTACTGCCCAACGGTGGTTGTGCCTGTTGGCTGGACAGCGACGACGGGGCCGATCACTGCCGCCTGGTCAGATGACGAGGCCTCGGAGCTGGCCCTCGACGTCGCTGCACGAGAGGCGAGCCGTCAGCACCGTGGACTTCGCGTGGTGCACGGATGGGAGCCGCCCCGCCCCGTTCCCCTGGAAGGCCCGCCGTCCGAGGCCCTGATCGACGAACTCTCGCGCGCCGAGGCGGACGCGCTGTCGAGGGCGGCCGGTCGCATCCGGCTAGCCTTCCCCCACCTCGACGTGGCCGAGGTGCTGCGCATGGAATCCCCGGCGACGACCATCATCGGCGCCGCGAAGGACTCCTCCCTCGTAGTCATGGGGTCGCGGGGGCGCGGTGCGATCACCTCCCTGCTTCTCGGCTCGACGAGCCATGCCGTGCTTCGCGCTCTCCCCTCGCCCGTTGCCGTGATCGCCCACCACGACGACCCCGTCGACGTGTATCCGGAGCTGCTGGACGAAGACCTCATCTGACCCGGCGAGCCGACCAACCACAAACAGCAACTCAGGGAAGGAGACAGCCCATGGCAATGGAACCCATAGCGGGACGATTCGCCGACAAGACAGCGCTCGTCACGGGTGCCGGATCCGGAATCGGTCGCGCAACCGCGGTGCGACTCGCCAAGGAGGGGGCCCGCGTCATCGCGACCGACATCAGCCCGGAGCGCCTCAAGCACCTCCGCGACGAGCTTGAAGGGCTCAGCATCCGCACCGTGCTCGGTGACGTGACCGCGCAGTCCACGGTCGAAGCGCTCATGGAGGCGGCAGACAACCACGTCGACGCGCTCGCCAACGTGGCAGGGATCATGGACGGCTTTCTGCCGTCCGCCGAGATCGACGACACCACCTGGCATCGGGTGATGGACGTGAATCTCACCGCGATCATGCGCCTCACCCGCGCGGTGGTGCCGTCGATGGTCGCGGCCGGCCACGGATCCATAGTGAACGTCACGTCGGAGGCCGGACTGCGCGGATCTGCCGCGGGAACGACCTACACGACCTCGAAGCACGCGCTCATCGGATTCACCAAGAGCACCGCGTTCTTCTACACGCCCAGCGGTGTGCGCTGCAACGCCGTCGCGCCCGGCGGCGTTGCCACCAACATCGAGGCACCATTCAAGTCGCAGTTCGCCGGCGAGCGCCTCGGCCCGTTCCTGCAGGTCACCGTGCCGCCGATCGCCACGTCGGAGGAGCTCGCCGCAGCGATCACCTGGCTGCTGAGCGACGACTCGACCAATGTCTCCGGTGCGGTGCTGGCAAGCGACGGCGGATGGGCGGCCATCTGATCCACCGTCGTCACGCCCAGAACTCGGCGAGGTCGCTGGCTCGGGCCGCGCCCTGGGCGTGCCCGGCGCGAGCCGCGGGCGCCCGCGCCGACAGGTCCATGGGGTTGTCGCCGAACGCCGCGAGTGCGTCGTCGTCGGGAAAGACCGTCTCGACCGCGCTGCCCTCGGCCCGCAGCGCGTCGACCTGTTCGGCGAGATGCGTGCCCCAGTGCCGTGGATGCCGCGACCGGCCGCCGAGCGGGGACAGCACCAGCACTCGCTCGTATCCGGCGGCCAGATCCGCGTTGTCGGCGTTGGTGCGGTAGCCGCCGTCGATGTAGTGGATGCCGCCGATGGCGTAGGCGAAGCCGCCGGCGCAGCTGGCTGCGACCGCGTCTGCGAGTGCGACCCCGCTCTCGCGGTCGAAGATGACGGGCTCGCCGGTGCGGGCATCCATGGCGGTGAGTTGCACGCGGTGGTCTGGCCAGCTCTGGCTGGGTAGTCGAGCCGCGACGGTTGCGCGCCAGCGCTCCTGCGCGGCGGGGTCGGTCGAGGCGTGCAGCCCGAGAGCCGAGGCGCCCGCCCGTCGACGCATGTCGGTGATGCCGGTGGATTCGGCGATCACCCGGTTGGTTCGCTCCAGGTGGTCGAGCATGGATCCGGCGCCGCCCAGTCGCTGCGGCACGACCGCAGCGACGGTCTGCGCGAGCAGGTCGCCAGCGCCAGCTGCGGTGAGCTGGGCCGCGGCTGTTGCCCCCGCGGAGGTGCCGATGATGAGGTCGGCCGTGGTGACATCCAGGCCGCGCTCGGCGAGACCGGCGACGACGCCGATGAGCCAGGCGTTGCCGGCGGAGCCGCCGCCCCCGAGAACGAGGGCGCGACGGGATGAGGGAGAAGTGTTCACGGGAGGTGCCTTTCGCACAGTGCGTGGCGGGCGCTCCTGGCGGTGACTAGATCAGTCGCGCGTTCGTCGACCGCGGGGAGCACCCGATGTGGATACTGCGTTCATGGGTGTCACCTCCAGAGGGTCGATTGCGTTCTGGCGACGGTAACACGGTGATGGTAGGCGGGCAACGAGGGAGCCTGACGTTGATGTAACGCGAATCGACCTTCCGGAGCAGCCGAAGATCGATGTGCGTTACATGGATGACGATCCCGCGCCGACGATATATCGTTAGGTATCGCCCATTCCCACCCCGGGGTCGGGTGAGGAGGAGACGATGATACGTACTTCACCCCTGGGAGACCTGTTCGGCGGCGTGGGGGGCGGGCACGGCCGGGGCGCCCCGCACGCCGCGGCCGACTGGGCCGGCGCCACTGCCTG
>NZ_JBXMIS010000103.1:0-9118 GCF_057073975.1 Conyzicola sp.
GCGCCCGGCGGAGTGCTGTGGATGAACGGCGATGTCGTCTTCGACCCGATGGCCCTCGAGCGCGCCGCAGCGCTCGTCGCCCGCGAGCAGTCCTTCGTCTCCGTCAACACCGCCAAGGTGTCCGACGAGGAGGTCAAGTACACGACCGACGCGGAAGGGTACATCCGCGAGCTCTCGAAGACCGTCAGCGGCGGCCTGGGCGAGGCCGTCGGAATCAACTTCGTGTCGCGCGACGACAAGGCCATGCTCCTTCGCCAGCTCAAGCGCGTCGGCGACCAGGACTACTTCGAGCGCGGCATCGAGCTCGCCATCGAGCAGAACGGCCTCCTCATCGAGCCGGTCGACATCTCCGACCTCTACGCGGTCGAGGTCGACTTCGCTGAAGACCTCGAGCGAGCCAACCTCTTCGTATAGCTGCAGCATCGGCTAGCTGCTGGCGCGTCTAACTGCCGCGCCGTGCAGCCGCGCAGCCAAGCGTCGGTACGATGGTGGGCGTGAGTAGCAGCGCGCTGGAGCGACCAGCCTGGTCCCCGGCAGCGCGCTACCGACATACCCTCTGGCTGCTGACCAAGCGCGACCTGCGGGTTCGCTACTCGACGTCTGCCCTCGGCTACCTCTGGTCGATCCTCGACCCGCTCGCGATGGCGGCGATCTACTGGTTCGTCTTCACCCAGGTGTTCAACCGCTCGGTGGCCGGCGAAGACCCGTACATCGTCTTCCTGCTCGTGGCCCTGCTGCCGTGGACGTGGTTCAACGGTGCGATCTCCGACTCGACTCGCGCGTTCATCCGCGGCGCCAAGCTCATTCGCTCGACCAAGATCCCCCGCACCATCTGGGTCGCCAGCATCGTGTGCTCGAAGGGAATCGAGTTCGTGGCGAGCCTTCCCGTGCTGGCCATCTTCGCGATTGCAAGCCAGGCGGAGCTGCACTGGGAGGCCGTGTACTTCGTCGTCGGCCTGCTCATCCAGTTCGTCCTCACCCTCGGAATCGGCCTCATCGTCGCCCCGCTCGTGATCTTCTTCCGCGATATGGAACGCGCGGTCAAGCTCGTGCTGCGCTTCCTGTTCTATGCGAGCCCGGTCATCTACGGCGTGCAGGCGCTGCCAGAGGAGCTGCACACGCTCGCGGCGTTCAACCCGCTCACCGGCATTTTCTCGCTCTATCGCGCGGCGTTCTTCCCTGACCAGCTCAACCTGTTCAACATCGTCGTCGCTGCCGCGATGAGCCTCGCCTTCCTCGCCGTCGGCCTGTTCGTGTTCCACCGCAGCGAGCGCGCCGTGCTGAAGGAGATCTAGTGGATGCACGCACCGGCGGAATCACCGTCACCGACGCCGGAATCCGCTTTCGCCGCAACCGCCGCTCACGCCGCAACTTCAAAGACCTCTTCGGCGGGCGCGCCCGTCGCACTCTTGCCAGCGAGTTCTGGGCGCTGCGCAACGTATCGTTCACCGTGCAGCCCGGTGAGGCCATCGGCGTTGTCGGGCGCAACGGCCAGGGCAAGTCGACGCTGCTCAAGCTCGTCGCCGGCGTCATCCTCTCCGACGAGGGATCCGTCGACGTGCACGGCGGGGTCGCCCCGCTCATCGAGATCACCGGCGGCTTCGTCGACGACCTCACGGTGCGCGACAACATCTACCTCACCGCAGGCCTCCACGGCATGAAGCGGGCGGAGATCGCCGAGCGCTTCGACGAGATCGTCGAGTTCGCCGAGATCGGCGACTTCCTCGACACACCGTACAAGCACCTCTCGAGCGGCATGAAGGTGCGCATCGCCTTCTCCGTCGTCTCCCGGCTCGAGGAGCCGATCATCCTCGTCGACGAGGTGCTCGCTGTCGGAGACAAGGGCTTCAAAGAGAAGTGCTACCGGCGCATCGAGGAGCTGCTCGCCGGCGGCCGCACGCTCTTCTTCGTCTCCCACAATGAGAAAGATCTCAGGCGCTTCTGCAAGCGTGGGCTCTACCTCGACAAAGGGCAGCTCGTGCTCGATGCGCCGATCGGCGAGGTACTAGAGAAATACGACGCAGACTACGGAGCCTGAGATGACAAACGCCCTTCCACCTCAGGCGGCCAAGGTCGCCGGTGACGCGTTCGACAGGTTCCTCAACATCCAGCGCCCGGTCGTTCTCGCGCACCTGCGCAGCATCCGCTCGCGCCGCCCCAACGCGACGCCAGAGGAGGTGCTGCGCATTCTCGAGCTGCGCTACCTGACGGCCGTCACGACCGGCGGCGCGCTCGTCGGGGCAAGCGCCGTCATCCCTGCTGTTGGCGTTGGAACCTCCATCGCCCTCTCTGCCGTCGAGACGGGTGGGTTTCTCGAGGCGAGCACGCTGTTCGCCCAGTCGGTGAGCGAGCTGCACGGGGTGCGGGTCGACGACGCCGACCGCTCAAGCGCGCTCGTGATGGCCCTCATCCTCGGCTCCGCCGGAACCGATCTCGTTCGCCAGCTCGCTGGGGAGGTCACCGGAACCTCCCCCGGCCGACGCGCCTTCTGGGGCGACCTCGTCACCAAGCAGCTGCCGAAGGCCGCGGTCGACCGCATCGGCAACGAGCTGCGCAAGCGGTTCCTCGCTCGGTTCGGTGCGACGCAGGGCGCATCGGTGCTCGGCAGGGCCATTCCCTTCGGCATCGGGGCGGTCGTCGGCGGGGCAGGCAACAACATCCTCGGCCGCCAGATCGTGCGCGGCACCCGCGATGCCTTCGGCACCCCGCTGGCGTTTCCAGAGGGCCTTGAGCCGGTCGTGCGCATCACCCGCGGCGAGCGCCGCGAGGCGCGCGTCGAGCGCAGAGCGCAGAAGGCGATCGAGGCCGGACGCCCCTTCCCGGCTGAGATGGGCTCGTCGATCATTGACTAAACGCTGCTTGTTGGGGCTAAGGCGACAGACGCTAGTTCGTCAGATCGATGTGCAACGCGAGGCTAATTGACCGCCCAGTCGCCAAGGACTCGGTCCTCCTCGAGGAGCCGCCCAGGCAATACGTTCCTAGAAAAGACGGCCTCAGCTTCGTCTCCAAGCTCGAACTTGGTCAGCCGGAAAAGCTCGCGTGCTTCGTCCGACTTTCCTTGCTGGCTCAGACAGATAGCCAAGCGAAGGCGACTTTCGGGAGTCGGCTCGTTCCTTGCCAGCTGGCTGAACAGCACTTCAGCGTCCGCAAAAGCCCCGGCATTGTCATAGGCAGCGGCCAGCGATGACATGTACTCAGACCTCTGCCGTCCGGTGGATGCATCCATAGCCATCCGGAGGTGAGTCGCCGCATCCGCCCAGCGCTCCAATTCAAAGTAGACGTGTCCTCTAATTCCGTCGGGCGAGACGTGATCGTTTGACTGTCCCTCCATAGAGTCGAGATCGAGGAGGGCACCTTCTCTGTCGCCGCTTCGGGCGCGAGCTTCCGCTCGGTGGGCTAGCGCCGTATTGCTTCTTGAATCGAGCGAAACAGCGCGATCAAAATCCTTCATTGCTTCGTCGAGTCGCGACAGGGACAGCAGCAAGCAACCACGGCTCACCATTAGCCGAGTCTGTGTGGGATTCAGTTCCAGAGCGCTGGAATAGTCCTCCAACGCGGATTCGGGCTTTTTCAGAGTTCGCCGGAGAGTCGCGCGGGTCGCGAGTGCAGCGTATTGATGGGCGGAGGGGCGCTCAGCTGCAAGGCCAATTACGGACTCAGCCTTTTCCGTCTCTCCCATGCCGGCCAGACACGAAGCCCTGTCCAATGACAAGACGATTTCATCGACGCCGAGTTTTTCTGCGGAGTCGAGGTCATCAATTGCACTTGAATACCGGTGTAGGGCTCCGTACACCCGGCTTCGTAGGAGATACAGCTGGCCTTCAAAAGGGCTATTGAAAACGGCCCGTTCCAATATCTCCAAAGCGGCACCGGGCTCGTTTCGCTGAACTAGTGACTGCACCCAAAGCGTGTAGTTGTGAGCGTTGGTTGGGGCCATGCGCTCTACATCTCTGAACTGACTGTCCGATGCCGCATGATTCGTCATTTTGGCGAGGGAGAGCGCCCTGTGCGACATGGCTTCAAGATGAGTGGAGTCGAGCGCAATCGCTCGCTCGAAATCGGAGATGGCACCCGAATAATCCCGAATGGAGTGACGGGTCAGGCCGCGCTGGAAGACAGTCCAAGCACTTTCCTTGACAGCGATAGATCGCCCATACAAGTCTTCGGCTTCCAACAGCTTGCCTCTACGGCGGTATGCCCGAGCCATAGTGCTTAAGACGTAGTCCTCCCGAGCGCCCTGAGATATTGCATCGTCGAAGTCGGCGAGTGCGCGCGAATCCTCGCCAAGGACAAAAAGTGCGAAGCCACGGAGCACGAGACCGTCCAGATTTCCCGGATCGTGTTCAAGCACAAGGTCAAAGTCGAGAACGGCCGCGCGCAGGTCTTCTTCGTAGAGCCGCTCACGGCCCCTTGACGTTACTGACTGCACAGCGATTCGCTGACCTTCGTCTAGGAGCATGGTGCGCAGCACACCAGACGGGTTGTCGGACGAGTGATCAGAGGGGTCGTTGTCAGCCAGAGCTTTGGCGCGGTGGATTCTCATGCTCACGTCTTTTGGGTCGAGTGCAAGCGCCTTGCTGAAATACTCCAGCGATTCCTCTCGCCGGCCGAGTTCGTAAAGGGCGCTGCCGCGAAGACGCATGATTTCGGCTTCTTCTGGCATTTCGTCGCCCAGGGATTTCAAGTCTTCGAGGGCCGAACTAGGATCTCCCGCCCTCATGAACAGTTCTGACCGCGCAATTCGATACCAGGCATGTGAGGAGTCGAGGTGCACAGCTCGATTCATATCTCTCAGCGCGGCGGTGTCCTCACCTGTCGCGGAGAGGAGTTGAGAGCGAAACGCGAAGGCCCAGGGCCACGACGGCACTTTTGCCGTGAGCATGTCGGCATGATTGCGAGCTTCGACGAGGCGGCCACCTTCGCGGGCCGATATTGCCTTGCGAACCAGCCCGACGACACTCTCATCGATACGTCGCGACAAATCATGACCAATCCACAAGTATTCGGAGTTACCGACAAAGGCGGTTGTGAAAGCAACAACGAGGACGAACACGACCGACCATGTGTCGACGGTCCATAGAGCCAGATCGAGGGCAAAGGTAGTGTCCGATTTGATCCGAGCGACGACGGCAAGGCCGATCATCAAGGCAGTCACTACCCACGTGACGAAGACGGTCCACCGACTCATCGGATCCAGCTTGCTTGCGTCAGCAAACGCGTCTGCTGTCCGTTGGATGTCTTCATCCCGGAGGAGTATGCCGCTTGAGTTCTTGCTAGCCAGATCAACTGCCACGCTGTCTGAGCGACCGAGAGCGCGATCTCGCTGAGCTCTAAGTCGCACTGAGGCAAAACCGACTAGGAATACGACCGTCGTTAATCCAGCCGCTAGGGCGGACATCAAGAAAGAGGACACAAGGGATTCTGGCACGAAAACGGCATGGATCCCGTAAGAACGTGAGCTGTATTCATGCGTCTACTCAGGCGAGCAGTCGCAGCAGCTCCCGCTCGACTGAGGCCGGCTTCGACGCGTCCACGGTCTCCCCCGCGCCGAAGCGCGTGATCACCCGCGGATCGACGTAGCTCTTGCGCGCGATGGTCGGGGTGTTGCCGAGCACGACCGATGCCTCGCGCATCGCCTCGGAGAGCGCGCGTCGCGTGGCGCTGCGCGTGGGAGCCGGGCCGTGCCGCGCGAGGCTGAGGGCGGCCGCTGCCGTTCCCCGCAGGGTGCGGAAGTCCTTGGCAGTGAAGGATCCGCCCGTGCAGTCGCGCACGTAGTCGTTGATCTCCGCCGCAGAGACAGGATGCCACTGCCCACCCTCCCGGTAGGCGAGCAGCCGGGCGGTCGGGCCGCGTCTCTTCAGAGCGGACAGCTCGCGCGCGAGATCCGCGTCGGTGATCTGGGAGCTCCAGGTCTTGCCGCTCTTGCCGGGAAAACCGAGCGTGACCACGTCATCCGTCACCGAGATGTGCGAGCACAGCAGAGTCGAGAGACCGTGACTGCCGTTGTCGTCGGTGTAGCGCTCTGAGCCGACGCGAAGGGCGCCGACGTCGAGCATGCGGAACGCAACCGCGAGCGTGCGGCCCTTGGCGTCGTCCCCACGGAGGTCACGCGTGACCTTGCGGCGCGCAGACGGCAGGGAGGCGGCGAGGCTCAGTGCACGGTCGAACTTGGTCTTGTCCTTCTGGCGGCGCCACGCCTCGTGGTAGAGGTACTGGGTGCGCCCTGCGGCATCGACCCCGGTCGCCTGGATGTGACCGTTGGCGTGCGGGGAGATCCACACGTCTGTCCACGCTGGAGGGATGACTAGCGCGTCGATGCGCTCACGATCGGCGGCAGACGGATCCCCGGTAAATCTGAACCCGCGACCCGCCTTCACTCGCCCGAAGCCGGGGCCGGTGGGGTCGCTGCGGCGGAGTCGAGGCATGCGTCGAACCTACGCGCCCTGCCAGAAGCCGACGTGGGGGTTTCTCCCGGGCGGGCTCTGGTGTAGCGGTGCGGCAGCTCAGTCGTTGTCGCCGGGTGCCGCATCCTCGTCGTCGTCGTCCTCGAACGGGGACGCCTCGCTCGAGGCAGCGTCGCCCTCGTGAATCGCCGCGTGCTTGCGCCAGTCGGCCAGCAGCTTCTCAACCGCCTTGTGAAAGCGTCGCGTCGCCTCGCCGGGGCGTGTGTCTCCGAAATGGCGCTCGACCCAGTGGTCGAGGTTCTGCTGTGCCGTCTCGCTGAGCCGCACCCGGTCGACCTCCGCGACGATATCTGCCCCCGCAACGAGCCACTCGGCCGCACCGAGGTAGCCGCCCTCGTCGACCTCGGCCAGGGGGTTTGCCGGGCGGGTCACCAGCAGCGGCTTGCCGACGGCGAGACGGTCGTAGATCATCGCGGAGATGTCGCTGATCGCCACATCGGCAGCGGCGAGCTGCCAGCCCATCGTCGGACCGTTGTCGAATACGTGATGCGCGGTCGGGTCTGCCGCGTTCGCCGCCGCAATGGCCGAGATGATCTCCTGGTTTGCCGCGCGGTACTCGCGGTCGACGACGCCACTGCGAGGATGCGGCCGGTAGATCACCCGGTGCCGCCCCGTTGCGAGGAGCGCTTTCACAAGCCCGACCCCGTGCGAGGCGATGGAGCCGTAGGCCGCCGCCTCGCGGTCGCCCTCCCAGGTCGGAGCGTAGAGCACGACCGTGCGCTCGTCGGGCGTGTACGGCAGCTCTCCGGCGAAGTGGTCGGCCTGCGGTCGGCCGATCTGGATCGTCTTCTTCGCGAGGTCGAAGCCCCAGAGCTTGCGCTTCAACCGGTCGTGGGCGGCCTGGCCGGCAATCAGGCTGTAGTCGTATGCCTTGAACTGGTTCGTGGTCATGTACATCTTGTCGGATTCGCCGTGGTTGATGAACACGTGCCACATGCGGCCGTAGCGGAACATCTGGAAGTTCTTGGCGTTCTGGTTGACGTAGAAGATGATGCACGGCTGCTGCTCAGCGACGAACTGCTCGAGATCGACGACCCGTCGCTTGTAGACGGTCGGGATCGGCGCCTCGTCGATGAGGGTCAGCGCGGTGCCCGGCGAGCGGGCGATGATCGCAACGGGGTGGGTCTTTGCCAGCTCGGCGAGCGGCGCGTACCACTGCCGGATCTGATAGAGGTTGACGCGCGTGTCGGCGAAGTACACCGCGATCTCGATGCTGCCCGGCGCGGGCTGCTCGATCGTCGGCAGGAGGTTCGCGAGGGCGCGTCGCGTTCGTCGCGAACGCAGCAGGTTGCGGGCGAGACGCCGCGCTGTCCTGATGTCAGAGAGCAGGGGCACGGTCTGATTAAAGCAGCCCGGCCCCTGTTACGCTCAAGCGTGCCGCAGCAAGGACAGGGATTCACCTTCGCCGCTGGCAACGCGCGCAAGATCCTCGCCGCACCGCTCTACCTCGCCGGCGCGATCGCCACGCGCCTTGTTCGCCGCGATGGCGACCTGTGGGTGTTCGGCAGCGGGTCCGGTGTCGGCGAGGGCGCGCTTGCGCTGCTCCACGTCGCGCGGTCGCACGGGCACGAGCCGGTGTGGCTCACGAGCAGCAGCGAGGAGGATGCCGCGGCCGCCGCCCTCGGCATCCCTCACGCCCGCTCCAGCTCGGTCGCGGGCTTCCGTCTCACGCTGCGCGCCGGGGTCGTCGTGATCACCCACGGATTCGGCGATGTGAACCGCTTCGCTGCCCGCGGTGCGTTCGTGGTTCAGCTGTGGCACGGCATCCCGCTCAAGCGCATCCAGCTCGACTCCCCCGTCACGTTCTCCAGCCGCATCCCCCGACTCGGCGGGCTGCTTCGTCGCGCCTACCGCCGCAGCGCGTCGGCGATCAGCCTGCTGCCCGCGGCCTCCGAGCTCTCGGCCTCCCGCCTTCGCACGGCGTTCGGCCTGCCCGCCGAGCGCGTGGTTGTCACCGGCGATCCTCGTGACGATGTCGTCGTCACGCGCCAGAGCGAGGATGCGCGCGCCGCGCTCTCCGAGCTCATCGCCCCCTGCACCGGTGAGGTCATCCTCTACGCGCCGACCTGGCGCGACGGCGAGCCCGACCCCGCCGTGCCGACACCAGAGGAGTGGGAGGAGATCGAGCAGTGGCTCACCGAGCGCGACGCGACCCTCGTGGTGCGCCCGCATCCGCACAGCGTCGGCGACTACCGAGCGAGCGAGCGCGTGCGGCTGCTGACCTCCCGCGAGGTGCGCGACATCACTCCCCTTCTGCCCGCCGTCGACGTGCTCGTCACCGACTACTCCTCGATCGCCTACGACTTCTCCCTGCTCGGCCGCCCCATTGCCTACCTGGCACCGGATGTGGCGCGCTACACCCGCACACGCGGGCTCTACGAGCCGTATCGGCAGTTCAGCGGCGGCACCGAGGTGGCGAGCTGGGCAGAGCTGCTCGCGCTGCTCGACGATCGGCCATGGGTAGACAGGCTGCGCGACCATGCAGCACGGATTGCCGCCGAGCACCAGGCATTCCGCGACGGCGAGAATGCTGCAAGAGTGTACGAGGCGATCATCACCCGACGCAAAGGAGCGAGCATGAGCGTTCATACTGCCGCGCCTGTGCCGTCGGCGACGCCCCATGACACCGCCTCCATCGAGGATGACGCGACCAT
>NZ_JBXMIS010000104.1:0-10799 GCF_057073975.1 Conyzicola sp.
GCCGGGAACCCCGCGCCCCTCCAGCTCCATGAGGATCTGGCTGGCCATGAGCGCACTGCTCGATGGTGCGGGCGAGGGCTTGAGCGTGCAGACGAGGGCAAGGGCGGTAAGAGTGGACATGGCTCGACGCTATGCACCGCAGTTGCGCGTCACCCGCACGTCACATGGGATTTGCCGCAATGCCCTCCGTGCTCAGCAGCACGAGCACCGAATGGTCGGTGACGCCGACGTCTCTCCGGCGGGCCGGGTCGGCACAGAGCGCCCGGGCGGCGGCGAGGCTCGCGGCCCCGCAGGGGCCGGAGTCCACGCCGAGGGCGCGCAGGTCGAGCACCGCCTGGCGGGCAGCGGTGTCGCCGACGGTGATGGCGGCATCCACCCCGTCTCTCATGGGCGGCCAGGCACCGGGAGAGACGACGCCGCAGTTGAGGCCGTTCATGATGGTCAGGCCGGTCGGCACGGCCACCGGCTCGCCAGCGGCAAGGGAGGCGAGAACGCACGCGGCACCATCCGGTTCGACCACGACGATCGAGGTGCCGGAGCCATGCCGGTAGTGCTCGACGGCAGCGACCGCGAGAGCGCCGACCCCCGTTGGAACGGTGACGAGGTCTGCCGTGAGACCGAGGTCGGCCAGTTGCTCGTCGACCTCGTGGAACAGGGTCGAGTACCCGTCGACGATCCACCCCGGCACGCGCTCGTAGCCCGGCCACGCCGAGTCCTGCACGAGGATGCCGCCCTCGGCCTCTGCGACCGACCGCGCGTGCAGCACGACATCGTCGTACGAGACGTCGAGCACCGTCAGCTGGGCGCCCTCCCCCGCGATCGCGTGCTGGGCCGCCACGGTGATGCTGGTCGGCACGAAGATGCGGGCCGGCACACCGAGTTTGGCGGCCATGCGCGCCACCGCGCGGCCGTGGTTGCCGTCGGTCGCGGCGACCACCGTCGACCCCGGGCTCTCGGCGAGCGCCCGCGACACCGCGTGGGAGGCGCCGAGGAACTTGAAGGCGGGCAAGCCGAACCGGTCGTTCTCCTGTTTCACCAGCACCTCGGCGACGCCGAGCTCTGCCGCCAGCGACGGAAGCCGGACCAGCGGGGTCGGCGCGTAGCCCGCGAGCGATGCGTGAAAGGCGCGGGTGTCCGCCAGCGGTGCAGCGGTGCGCCACGACCGGGCCGAGGGGTTCGAGTACCACGAGGTCATCCCTCATTCTCGCCTCCCTTGGCCCCCACACACCCCGAGACGACGAGTGATGCACCTCCGAAGCCTTGCCCGCTGGTCGCACCAGGCGTAGCCTCACCCCATGTCAACAACGGTCGAGCTCGTGCGCGTGTCCGAGCATGCGTGGGAGGTGTGCGACTGCCACTCCGACGTCGTTGGCTACGTCGAAGACCACGAGGGTGTCTTCGACATCCTCATGGTCGGGGCTCCCGGCTGGCGGCCGCACTTCGCCTCGCTCGAGAACGCCGTCGACTACTTCGAGGAGTACCTCGACGCCGTGCAGCTCGGCTCTAGCTGAGCAGCTCGGCCATTCGCTGCAGCGCTCGTCGTGCCTCCGGCATCCACGGCGCCCCCGGGTAGTCGTGGAACGCCTTCTCGACGAACTCGAGCTCTGCGGTTCCGCCCGCCGCCCTGATCTTGTCGACGAGCAGCATCGCGTCGGCGGCGAGGATGTCGCGCCCGCCCTGGAACACGTGCACGGGCGGCAGGCCCGCGAGGTCGCCGAACAGGGGGCTCACGCGCGGGTCGCGCGGGTCGTGCGAGCCAGCCCAGAGACCGCCGGCGGCGATGAGGCCCGGGGTCGCCAGCATCCGGTCCTGCTTCTGCAGCTGCGGGATCGCCGGGTTCTCGAGCGTCACGTCGACCCACGGGGAGATGAGGATGACGCCGGCAGCAGACCGCCCTGCGTCGCGCAGCCGCATCGCCTGCCCCAGTGCCAGCCCGCCGCCGGCCGAGTCACCGCCGAGCCAGTCGACGTCGACGCAGAGCTCGTCGAGCAGGGCGTATGCCTCGTCGACGTCGTGGTCGGGCGCCAGGCCGTAGAGCGGAAGGGTGACGGTGACGCCGCTGTTCTCGACGAGACTCGCGATGATGCCCCAGTGCGCCGACTGCAGGGGGTAGAGGTAGCACCCGCCGTGCACGTAGAGCAGTCGTCGGCCGCTGGGACGCGCGGGGGCAACCTCGAACACCGGTCGACCGGCGACCGCTCGCTCGGAGATCAACGGAAGCAGCCGGCGGGGAGGGGGCGCTGCGACGCGAGTCGCCGCGGTCTGGAGCGCGAGCTCTGCCGACGTCGTGCTGACGCCGCGAAACCGCAGCAGTTCGTAGGTGACGGCGAGCGCGAGCGACATGCGGTCAGGCCCTGCCGCGATTGGCCCTGCGCACCTCGCGCGGCGCACGGCCACCGAGGAACGACGCCGCCGAGTCGACCACGAAGCCCTGCCGCAGCACCTCGCGGCCGATGAGCATGCGGAAGCCCATGGCGTCGCGGTTGGTGAGGGTGAGTTCTGCGTTGACAGTGCGACCGACAAGAGTGAGGTCGAGTTGCACGACGATGCGCTCCTCGGTGTGACCGCTCGAGCTGCGCACGAGACGCCGGTCGAAGATCGGGCACTCGACCCGCACCGCGTCGGTGTCGCTCTCCTGCCATGGGTGAACCCAGAAGCTGACGTCGTCGCCGTGCTCCTCGATCTCGAAGGCGTGGAGGGAGGAGGTTCTGGCTCCCGTGTCGATCTTCGCCTTCACCCAGTCCACCCCGATACTGGGGAGGGCCACCCACTCACGCCACCCCGCGAGGGTGTTTGAATGGGTGGGCTTCATCCACCAATCATCGCAGGGGCTCCCCATGAAACTCGCCATTCTCTCGCGTGCCCCGCACTCGTACTCGACCCAGCGGTTCCGCGCCGCCGCCGTGCAGCGCGGGCACGACGTGAAGGTGCTCAACACCCTGCGGTTCGCGATCGACCTGTCGGGCGACGAGCCAGACCTGCAGTTTCGCGGGCGCCCCCTCTCGACCTACGACGCGATCCTTCCCCGCATCGGCAACTCGATCACCTACTTCGGCACGGCCGTGGTGCGCCAGTTCGAGCAGATGGATGTCTACACGCCCAACACGGCGAACGGCATCAGCAACTCCCGTGACAAGCTGCGCGCCATCCAGATCCTCTCCCGTCACAACATCGCCATGCCGGCGACCGCCTTCGTGCGCAACCGCGCCGACGTGCGGCCGGCCATCGAGCTCGTCGGCGGGGCCCCTGTCGTCATCAAGCTGCTCGAGGGAACGCAGGGCATCGGTGTGATCCTCGCGCCGGAGGCGAAGGTGGCAGAGGCGATCATCGAGACCCTGCACTCGACCAACCAGAACGTGCTCATCCAGCGGTTCGTGGCAGAGAGCCGCGGGCGCGACATCCGTGCCCTCGTCGTTGGCGACCGCGTGGTCGCGGCGATGCGGCGCGTGGCCAACGGCGACGAGTTCCGTTCCAACGTGCACCGGGGCGGATCGGTCGAGCCTGTGGAGCTCTCGCCGGAGTACGAGCGCGTCGCCGTGCGCTCCGCCCAGATCATGGGCCTCAAGGTGGCCGGCGTCGACATGCTCGAGGGCAACGACGGCCCACTCGTCATGGAGGTCAACTCCTCCCCCGGCCTGCAGGGAATCGAGGCGGCAACCGGACTGGATGTCGCGGGCGCCATCGTCGACTACATCTCCAACGAGGTCGCATTCCCCGATATCGACGTGCGCCAGCGTCTCGGCGTCTCGACCGGATACGGGGTCGCAGAGATCGTCGTCAACTCCGGTGCCGACCTCGTCGGCTCCACCCTCGGCCAGGCCGGCCTCTGGGAGCGCGGCATCGCGGTGCTCACCCTGCACCGCGGCACCACCGTCATTCCCAACCCCCGCAAGGGCGAGGTGCTCGAGGCGGGCGACCGCCTGCTCAGCTTCGGCAAGCTCGAGGAGATGCGCTCGATGATCCCGAACCGCCGGCGCCGCGCGAAGGTGCGCAAGCTGCCGAAGGTGGCTGCGCCGGAGGCCTAGTGCTCCCGGGCGCCGCGCCGTGAGCTCACCCCACCCCTGGCTCACCGACCGGCAGTGAATTCCGGCTGAGCGGGGTATCCAAGCCTCTATGGTCAATGGAGGCCCCGCTCAGCCGGAATTTGTGACAGCGGGCTAGAACGACGCCACGTTGCCAGCCCCCGCGAAGTCGAGCGGTGCGAGCGGCGACTCGAGGTTGGCTCCCCCGCGGTACCGCGTGGCGATGTGGCGGTCGGGCAGGCGATTGCCCTCGCCGAACAGGCGCTGGCGCAGAGTCGTCGGCGCTCCCGCCTCTGGCAAGCGGCCGCGCTTGCGCAGCTCGGGAACAACGAGCTCTGCAAAGTCGCGCGCGGTGTCGAAGGAGTGGTATTGGCGGAGGTTGATGCCGTCGAGGCCGTCCTCATCCAGCCACTTCTCGATCTGATCGGCGACCACCGTCGGGGTGCCAGCGACGAAGAAGCGGTCGTCGACGCCACCAGAGATGAAGTCGAGCGCCTGACCGACTGTGCGCTCGAGAGGCAGGAACGGCACCTGCGACGGCAGCACCTCGGCGCGGCGCAGCGCCTCGCCGACGGTGATGTTGCGCGGGAACGCCGTGAGGTCGATGGGCAGGCTGTAGTGCGCGAGGATGCCGTCGAGGCTCGTGTGCTGCTGGTACAGCCGCCACTTGTCCTGCGCCTCCTCCTCGGTGCGGCCGACGACGACACCGGCCATCGCGATGAACTTGATGTCGTTGCTGCGTCGGCCGTGGCGAACGGCGGCGTCGCGCATGGTCTGCGCGTTCCTACGGAACTCCTCCGAGGTACGGCCGCCGGTGAACACCACCTCGGCGTGCCGGCCGGCGAACTCGATGCCGGCCGGTGAACCCGTGGCCTGGAACATGACGGGCGTGCGCTGCGGCGAGGGGTGCACGATGTGCGGGCCGCTCACCCGGTGGTGCTCGCCGACGTGGTTGATGTAGCGCACCTTCGACGGGTCGGTGAAGACGCGGTTCTCCCGGTCGTTGACGACCGCGTCGTCGTCCCACGAGCCCTCCCACAGCTTGTAGAGCACGTCGAGGTACTCGTCGGCGCGGGCGTAGCGCTCGTCGTGCGGAATCTCGCCATCGAGGCCGAAGTTGTGGGCGGCGTTCGGCAGGTACGAGGTGACGACGTTCCACCCGACCCGGCCCTTGGTGAGGTGGTCGAGCGTCGACATGCGCCGCGCGAAGGCGAACGGCGGCTCGTAGGTCGTCGAGAAGGTGACCCCGAAGCCGAGTCGCTCTGTCACCGCGGCCATGGCCGGAATCAGCAGCAGCGGATCTAGGTTCGGGCTCTGCAGTCCCTCGCGCAGCGCGGTCTCCGGGCCGCCGCGGAACACGTCGTAGGCGCCGATGACGTCGGCGAGGAAGACGCCGTCGAAGCCGCCGTTCTCGAGGATCTGCGCCAACTCCGTCCAGTAGCTGAGCTCGGCGAAGCGGTGCCGGTTGTTGTCGGGCAGTGGCCACAGGCCGTGCGTGATGTGGCTGACGCACGCCATCTCGAACAGGTTGAGAAAGAGCTGCTTCTTCTCTGGCATGGGGGTTCCTAACTGACGAATGGCGATGGGTCGAAGACGGGAATGGATGCGATCAGCTCGCGCGTGTATGCGTGCTGTGGCCGCTGGAAGATGTCGTCGGGCGTGCCCTCCTCGACGACCACGCCGTCCTTCATCACGAGCACGCGGTCGCTCAGGTGGCTGATGACGCCGAGATCGTGCGAGATGAACAGGTAGCTGACCCCGGAGGCCTTCTGCAGTGCGACGAGCAGGTCGAGGATCTGGGCCTGGATGGTGACGTCGAGGGCCGACACCGCCTCATCCAGCACGATCACCGCCGGTCGCGGCGCGAGGGCGCGGGCGATCGCGACACGCTGTCGCTGCCCGCCAGAGAGCTTCAGCGGGAAGCGCTGCAGCACGTCGTGTGGAAGCCCGACCTGCGTCAGCAGTTCCCGCACCCGCTCGCCCTTCTGTGCGGAGGAGAGCGACTGGCCACGCAGGGCGTCGAGCAGGATGCGCTCGACGTTCCAGCGCGGGTCGAACGAGCTCAGCGGGTCCTGGTAGACCACGGAGATGCTCTGGCGAAGGCGGCGGCGCTTGCGCTCCGGCAGCACCGACCAGTCCTGGTCGAGCAGGCGAACCGTGCCGCCGTCGAGCGTCTCGAGCCCGAGCGCGAGCTTGGCGGTCGTGCTCTTGCCGGAGCCCGACTCCCCCACGATTCCGATGGTCTCGCCGGCGCCGAGGGTGAACGAGACCCCGTCGACGGCTGTCGCGTGGCCGAATCGCTTGAGCAGGTCACGGGCCTCGAGAACGTGGCCAGTCACCTCGATGTGCTCGACTTCGGCCGATGCCCCTCCGACGCTCAGCGCACGCCCGCGGGTGTGCTCGCTCGGCACGGCGGCGATGAGCGCCTTCGTGTACTCGTGCTTGGGGGACCCGAGAACCTCGGCCGCCGTGCCCTGCTCGAGCACCTCCCCGCCGCGCATCACGAGAATCTGGTCGGCGAGGCGGGCAACCACAGAGAGATCGTGGCTGATGAGGATGATGGAGGCGCCGCGGCGCTTCATCGCCTCCAGCTCGCTGAGCACCTGCGCCTGCACGGTCACGTCGAGCGCCGTGGTCGGCTCGTCGGCGATCACGATGTCGGGGTCGAGGGCGATCGCCGAGGCGATGAGGGCGCGCTGGCGCAGGCCGCCGCTGAGCTGGTCTGGCCGCTGGCGCGCACGAACCTCGGGGAAGGGCACCCCGACCCGGGTGAGCAGGTCGATGACCCGGGCGTAGCGGGCGGCACGGTTTCCCCAGCGGTGCAGGCGCAGCGCCTCCTCGATCTCCGCGCGCACGGGGCGAAGCGGGTCAAGGCTGACGAGCGCGTCTTGCAGGATGAAGCCGACATCCCGTCCTCGCACCCTGCGCCACTGGCGCGCGGTGTACGAGCGCACGTCCTCATGGTGCAGCTCAAGCACGTCGGCCTCGACGATGGCGTTGCGGCCGGTGAGGCCGACGAGCGATCGGGCGGTGACGCTCTTGCCGGAGCCCGACTCGCCGACGATCGCCACGCACTCCCCCGGGGTCAGCTCGAAGGAGACACCGTGCACGACGTCGCGACGAACGCCGTTCACGGTGAACCCGACGCGCAGGTTCTCGACGGTCAGGCGCGCGGCCGGCCAGTCGAGGCGATCGACATCGTCGAGAGGTTCGGTGATGGTCATTTCTCGCCCTTCTCCACGGTGTTCTGCAGGTGCCGGCCGATCGTGGTCGCCGCAAGAGCCACCGCGACGATCACGAGCCCGGGGATCACGACGAGCCAGCCGGCCGTAGTGATGTACGCGCGCCCCGCGTCGAGCAGGGCACCCCACTCCGAGGCGGGCGGGGCGACGCCGAAGCCGAGGAACGACAGGCTCGAGGCCCACACGATCGACTGCCCGACCGAGAGGGCGAACACGGCGACAAGGGGGCGAAGGGCATTCGGCAGGATGTGCGCCTGAACGATGCGCGCCCGCGAGTGCCCCAGCGCGGTCGCCGCCTCCACGTAGCCGGAGTTCTTCGCCGCGAGCACCTGACCGCGCACCATGCGCGCGTAGCCCGGAGCCGTGCCGAGCCCGACCGCGAACACCGCGGTGAGCGCCGAGGGCCCGAGGATTGCAACGAGCAGCAGCGCGATGAGCAGAGACGGGAAGGCGAACAGCACCTCGATGAACCGGTCGACCACCACGGCGATGGGCTTCGGGGCGAGGCCGGCGAGAGCCCCGAACAGCACGGCGAGCGTGAGGCTCACCGTTGCCGCGCCGAGACCGATCACGAGGGAGTCTGCCGTGCCGAAGACGACGCGGCTGTAGAGGTCGCGGCCCGACTCGTCGGTGCCGAACGGGTGCGCCCACGACGGCGGCTGAAGGGCTTCGGCGTAGGCAAGCGCGAAGGGGTCGTGCGTCGCGAGCAGCTGCGGCGCGAGCACCGCGATCAGGAGCAGCACCACGAACGCGAGCGCCGCGTACAGACCGAGCGGCAGGCGCAGGATGCGCGCCGTGCGGGGCGGGAGGGCCGTCAGTGTCGTCATGATGCCGCCAATCGCGGGTCGATGATCGAGTAGGCGATGTCGACGATGAGGTTCGCCACGACGTAGACGACCGCGACGAGTGTCACGATGCCGACGACGACCGGAAGGTCCTGCGCGTTGACCGCGCTCACCAGCACGGAGCCGATACCGGGCCGCGAGAAGATCGCCTCGACGATGACGGCACCAGAGAGGGTGGCGCCGAGCGCCCATCCCGAGAGCGTGACCGCCGGGATGATGGCGTGGCGCAGCACGTGCTGCAGGCGTACGCCGACATCCCCCATGCCGCGCATGCGGGCGGAGACGACGAACGGCTGGTCGAGAGCCCGCTCGAACTCGGCCCGGGTGCTCTGCGCCATGAACCCGGCGAGCGGAATCGCCAGCGTCAGCGCCGGCAGGACGAGGCCGTTGAGACCCGTGCCGCCGATGACCGGAAACCAGTGCAGCCCGAGGGCGAAGACGAGCAGAAGGATGATGCCGAGCCAGTAGGCGGGCAGACCGGCCGCCACGACATCCACGAGCGATCCGATCGCGCCGAGCCGTGGACCGCGCCCGGCGGTGAGCGTCACCCACACGACCATGAGCACCCAGGAGAACAGGATGGCGGTGAGCGACAGGATGACGGTGGCACCGAGCTGCTCGCCGATGATGTCGGTCACCGGGCGGTACTGCTGGTACGAGTTGCCGAAGGTGCCGCCGACGACGCCGCGCAGGTAGTCGAAGTACTGCACGATGAGCGGGTTCTGCAGGCCGAACTCCGCGTTGATGGGAGCAAGCTCCTCCGGCGTGCGCAGCTGCGCCTGGCCGGCCCGGATGTTGAGGATCGTCGTTGCGCGGTCGCCCGGCAGCGCCGTCTGCGCAAAGAACGCGACGGTTGCCGCGCCCCACAGCACGACGAGCGCGGAGGCGACCTTGCGGGCGATCAGGAAGGCGACCGCCCGGAGGCGGGAGGGCCGGCGCTGGGCCGGCACCTCCAGCACTGCGGTCGCACTATCAGCCGCTGTGTTGTCGTTAGCCAACAAGGTAGGCGTCATAGAACGTCGGGCCTCCCTGTGCGTGCTCCTGCCACAGGTCCTTGAGCTTCGAGCCGACACCGAGCGTGCTGAGTCGGTCGTAGACCCCGATGGAGAAGGCGTGCTCTGCGATGTAGTCCTGCGCCTGCGTGTAATAGGCGTGCTGCTCCTCGAGGTCGAAGGCGGAGTTGCCGGCGAGGATGTAGCCCTCCAGCGTCTCGTCGTTGACGAAGGCGCTGTTGCTGTAGTTCGGGTGCTCCTCCGTGCTCGGGCGCCAGTTGATCTGCAGGATGCCCGCGGTGACGGCCGTCCAGTAGCCGACGCTGATGTCGTACGAGTCAGGGCCAGAGTAGGCACCAGAGAACAGCTCGCTCTGCGGCACCGGGATGAGCTCGACATCGAAGCCGACCTTCGAGGCCTGCTCCTTGACGCCCTGCAGGATCGCCGCACCATCCGAGTTGATGATCGAGCCAGCGCCGTAGGGAAGGATCACGTGCAGCGGCTCGCCGTCCTTCGTGCGGATGCCGTCGGCGTCCTTCTCCGACCAGCCGGCCGCGTCGAGCAGCTCGTTTGCCGCCTCTGGGTCGTAGCTGTAGAGGTCTGCCGCCTCCTGGCTGTAGCCGGGGGTGGTCTGGCTCACGCCGCCGTTGCCCTCGAAGGGGATGACGCCCTGGCCGATGGTCTCGACGATCGCCTCCCGGTCGAGGCTGTAGGCGAAGGCCTTGCGCAGGTTCTCGTCGGTGAAGACACCCTGGTCGGTGTTGAAGCTCAGCTGCTGGGGGCGACCGGGGGTCACGTACTTCTGCAGCTCGTATCCGGCTCCATCCAGTGTCTTCCACTGCACGGCTGGCACGTCGTAGATCGCGTCGACCTCACCGCTCTGCAGCGCCGCGACACGGGTCGTGGGGTCGGCGACGAACTTCCAGTCGATCTCCTCGACATAGGCGGGGCCGGTGTGCAGCGCGTTGGCGGGCGGCGAGGTGTAGTCGTCGTTGCGAACGAGAACGATGTTCTGACCGCGGTTCCACTCCTTGACCTTGAATGGGCCGGAGCCGATCGGAGCCTCGCAGTTCTCCTCGTCTGTGCGGGTCTCGAGAGCCTCCTGCGACTGGATGCCGAAATAGCTCTGCGTGAGGTTGTCGGCCAGTCGCGGGTAAGGCGCGAGCAGGTTGACCTGGAGCGTGAGCTCGTCGATCGCCTCGGCGGAGTCGTAGTAGCCATCGAGCCAGACGAGAGCCGTGCTGTTGCCGCCGGTGACCCAGTAGTCGAAGTTGTAGGCGACCGCCTCTGCCGTCAGCGGGCTGCCGTCGGTGAACTTCACGTCGGGCTTGAGGGTGAAGGTCCAGGTGAGGCCGTCCTCCGACTGCTCCCACGTCTCGGCGAGCCACGGAACGACCTCGTGGTTCTCGTCGAGCGAGACGAGGTTGTCGATGACCTGGTACGACAGGTAGGCCTGCTCGATCCAGCCGCCGAAGACGCACGCCGGCTCCTGCTGGTGGGCGTAGACGATGGTGCCGCCCTCGACGCGCTCGCCGCTGGCGGCGAGGTCGGTGGACGGCGCGCACGCGCTGAGGGCG
Organism: Conyzicola sp.; assembly: GCF_057073975.1. Classification (NCBI taxonomy): domain Bacteria; kingdom Bacillati; phylum Actinomycetota; class Actinomycetes; order Micrococcales; family Microbacteriaceae; genus Conyzicola; species Conyzicola sp. Next base: position 10,679 of record NZ_JBXMIS010000104.1, read on the forward strand.
AGTGCGGTGGTGAGGGCGATCGCTGCGATCGGAATGAATGTGGCGCGCATGGTGGCGTCGGCTCCTGGCTCTGGGGTGGTCACGTTTTGCCAGAGTAGGTGGCCGTCTTCCCGGTCGCGAA
>NZ_JBXMIS010000105.1:0-8259 GCF_057073975.1 Conyzicola sp.
ATCGCGGACTCGTCGTACTCGTCGTACGCCTCGGCCTCGTCGGGCGGCAGCCAGCTCATCGCTAGATCGCCGACGGGTCGATCGGGGCGGTGCTGAGGCCGAGCATGTCATTCCACAGGTCGACGAACTGCGGCAGTGTCTTGGCCGTTGTCGCGATGTCGTCGACCTCCACCCCGGGAACGGCAAGGCCGATGAGCGCGCCGGCCGTCGCCATGCGGTGGTCGGCGTAGGCGCGCCACGGGCCGCCGTGCAGTGCCGCTGGCCGGATCACGAGGCCGTCCTCTGTCTCTGTCACGTCGCCGCCGAGACCGTTGATCTCTGCGGCCAGCGCCGCGAGCCGGTCGGTCTCATGGCCGCGCAGGTGGGCGATGCCAGTGAGCACCGTCTCGCTGTCGGCGAGGGCGGCGATGGCCGCGATGGTCGGGGCGAGCTCGCTCGCGTTGTCGAGCGCGATTCCCCGGATTCCGGTGCCGCCGGTGACCGTCAGTGCGCCATCCGCGAAGCTCACCTCACCGCCGAGATCGCGCAGGATGGTCTGCAGTTCTGCACCGACCTGCGTGGTGGTGGCCGGCCATCCCTCGATCGTCACGGATCCGCCCGCGACGAGCGCGGCGCCGAGGAACGGGGCGGCGTTCGACAGGTCTGGCTCGATGTCGACCTCGATTCCCGCGATGTCGGCGTGCGGCACGACCCAGACGAACGGCTCCGGCGACTCGACGACGACGCCACGGGCCGCGAGGGTCGCGATCGTCATCTCGATGTGGGCGAGGCTCGGCAGGCTCGAGCCGACGTGCCGGAGCACGAGGCCCTTCTCAAACCGCGGTGCAGAAAGCAGGAGGCCGGAGACGAACTGGCTGCTCGCGCTCGCATCGATCTCGAGCTCGCCGCCGGCGACGCTTCCTGTGCCGTACAGGCTGAATGGCAGCGTGCCGCGGCCGTCGTCGCTCACGTCGACGCCGAGGGCGCGCAGCGAGTCGATGGTGGTTCGCATGGGGCGCTTGCGGGCGTGCTCGTCACCGTCGAAAGCGACGGGGCCGAGCGCGAGCGCGGCAACCGGCGGCAGGAAGCGCATGACGGTGCCAGCAAGCCCGCAGTCGATCGAGCGACCGCCCTCGAGCTCTGCTGGGGTGATGCGCAGGTCTGGCCCGAAACCACCCGTGCCCTCGACCTCCTCTATGACGGTGCCGAGCGATCGCAGCGCCTCGATCATGAGGATGGTGTCTCGCGAGATCAGCGGAGCACGCAGCAGGGACGGCGAGACGGCAAGCGCGCTCAGCACGAGCTCCCGGTTGGTGAGGCTCTTCGAGCCGGGCAGCCGGAGGGTCGCCGAGAGCGGACCCGTCGCGACGGGAGCCGGCCATGGGCCCGGTTCGACGAGCGACTCGCCCTCGTTGTCGCCGTAGGGGTCGAAATCTGGCGTGGAATACCTGAATACCTGCATCGGTTACCACAGTAACGGCTGCCGCGACCGAGAAGAGGAGGCTTCAATGACAACAGTGCTCGAAGCCCCCGTGACCGGGCCGCGCTCACTCGAGGGAGAACTACACTCGTTGCTAATGAGTACCGAAGAGATCGCCGTGCCAGCCGAAGCGCCCAAGAAGGGCGCGGCCACGAAGGCGCTCTTCGAGGAGCAGGCGCTGCAGTACATGGACCAGCTCTACGCCGCCGCCATGAGGATGACGCGCAACCCGGCGGATGCCGCCGACCTCGTGCAGGAGACCTTCGTCAAGGCATACCAGGCCTTCGGCCAGTTCCAGCAGGGCACGAACCTCAAGGCCTGGCTGTACCGCATCCAGACCAACACCTTCATCAACAACTACCGTAAGAACCAGCGCAACCCCTACCAGGGCACCATCGACGACCTCGAGGACTGGCAGCTGGGCGGCGCGGAGTCGGTCACCCAGCACACATCGACACGGTCGGCCGAGGCCGAGGCGATCGACCACCTCCCTGACAGTGCTGTCAAGGATGCCCTGCAGGCGGTTCCGGAGGACTTCCGGATGGCCGTCTACTTCGCCGACGTCGAGGGCTTCTCCTACCAGGAGATCGCCGACATCATGAAGACCCCCGTAGGCACCGTCATGAGCCGCCTCCACCGCGGCCGCCGGATGCTGCGGGAACTACTTGCTGAATACGCGGCTGATCGAGGCATCGCCGTTCCCACCACTGGAGCCAAGAAATGACTGACTGCGGCTGCGACAAGGCGAAAGCCGAGCTGGAGGAGTTCCTCCACCGCGAGCTGAGCGACCAGGATGCGGCAGACGTCGCCGAGCACATGGCCAACTGCGAGGACTGCTCGCACGAGCACCTCGTCGGTCTCACCCTGACGGAGAAGGTGCGCAAGGCGTGCCAGGAGCAGGCGCCGAGCGAGCTGCGCGACCGGGTGCTGTCTGCCCTCAACGACTAGGCCAGCTACACGTCCAGTGCGCGGTTGATCAGGTCGACCTGCTCCTGTGCCGAACGCTTCGTCGAGCCCGTAGCCGGCGATGCCGAGGCGGGGCGCGACGCGACCGTGAGGGTGCGTCCCTCGAGGTGCTTCACGAGCTCGAGGTACATGAACGGCCATGCACCCTGGTTCTCTGGCTCGTCCTGCGTCCAGACCAGGTCGGCGTTGGGGTAGTTGCGCAGGATGCCGTTGAGCTCGCTGACCGGCAGCGGGTAGAACTGCTCCATGCGCACCACGGCGATGTCGTTCGACTCGCGCTTGTCGAGCTCGGCAATGATGTCGTAGAAGATCTTGCCGGAGGTGAGCACGACCCGCTTCGCGGTCGACTTGTCGGCAACGCGGGTGTCGTCGATCACGGGCAGGAACTTGCCGCTCGTGAAATCGGCGACCTCGCTGGTAGCTCCGCGCAGCCGCAGCATCGCCTTCGGCGTGAAGACGATGAGCGGGCGGCGGGGCCGCGAGTATGCCTGCCGGCGCAGCAGGTGGAAGTACGACGCTGGCGTCGACGGGCGCGCAACAGTCATGTTGTTCTCCGCGCACAGCTGCAGGTAGCGCTCGATGCGGGCGGAGGAGTGGTCAGGACCCTGGCCCTCGTAGCCGTGTGGCAGCAGCAGCACGACGCTGGAGTGCTGGCCCCACTTCTGCTCTGCAGAGGAGATGAACTCGTCGATAACGGTCTGGGCGCCGTTGGCGAAGTCGCCGAACTGGGCCTCCCACATGACGAGGGCGTTGGCCGCCTCGACGGAGTATCCGTACTCGAAGCCCATGGCTGCGTACTCGCTGAGCAGCGAGTCGTAGATCCAGAACCGCGCCTGCTGCTCGCTGAGGTTGAGCAGTGGCAGCCACTCCTGGCCGTTCTGACGATCGTGGAAGACCGCGTGGCGCTGCACGAAGGTGCCGCGACGTGTGTCTTGCCCGGCCATGCGCACCGGGGTGCCCTCCACGAGGAGGGAGCCGACCGCGAGCAGCTCGCCGAAGCCCCAGTCGATGCCACCGGTGCGGCTCATCTCGACGCGCTTCTTGAGCAGGGCCTGCAGCTTCGAGTGCACGCTGAACCCGGCGGGCGGGTTGTCGTGCGCGTCGCCGATCAACTGGATGATGGACTCGGCCACCCCGGTTGTCTCCGGCTCGCCGACGGGCTCCGTGTCCTCCGGGGCGGTGGATGTCGCCGCGATGCTGTTGCCGGCATCCTCGGTGATGACCGGGATCGATGCGGTCTGTGCCGCGTGCGTGTCGGCGAAGGCGTGCTCGAGGCGCTCCTGGAAGTCGCGGTGGCTCGCCTCGTACTCCTCCTGCGTGATGTCACCACGGCCGACGAGGGCCTCGGTGTAGAGGGTGCGCACCGAGCGCTTGGCCTCGATGAGGTTGTACATGAGCGGCTGCGTCATCGAGGGGTCGTCGCCCTCGTTGTGACCGCGGCGGCGGTAGCAGACGAGGTCGATGATGACGTCGCGCTTGAACTGCTGGCGGTAGGCGAAGGCGAGCTCCGAGACGCGAACGACGGCCTCTGGGTCGTCGCCGTTGACGTGGAAGATCGGCGCCTGGATGGTCTTGGCGACATCGGTGGAGTAGACCGAGGTGCGGCCCTCCCCGGGAGGAGTCGTGAACCCGACCTGGTTGTTGACCACGAGGTGGATGGTGCCGCCGTTGCGGTAGGCCCGCAGCATCGACATCTGCAGGATCTCGACGACGATGCCCTGGCCGGCCATGGCCGCGTCGCCGTGCACCATGATCGGCAGCACGTTGAAGGAGCCGATGGCAGCCCTGTCTTGCTTGGCGCGAACGATGCCCTCGAGCACGCCGTCGACGGCCTCGAGGTGGGAGGGGTTGGCGGCGAGGTAAACGGGGATGGTGCTGCCGTCGGCGGCGCGGAAGGTGCCCTGCGTGCCGAGGTGGTACTTCACGTCGCCGGAGCCCTGAATGGTCTTCGGGTCTTGCGTTCCCTCGAACTCGCGGAAGATCTGTCCGTAGGTCTTGCCGGCGATGTTGGTGAGCACGTTGAGCCGGCCGCGGTGGGCCATGCCGATGGCCACCTCGTCCATCTTCGCCTCCGCTGCACCCTGCAGGATGGCGTCGAGCACGACGATTGTCGACTCGCCTCCCTCGAGGCTGAAGCGCTTCTGGCCGACGTACTTGGTCTGCAGGAAGGTCTCGAATGCCTCGCCCTCGTTGAGCTTGCCGAGGATGCGCATCTGCTCGTCGTGGCCGGGCTTGGTGTACGGCTTCTCGACGTGGTCCTGGATCCACTGGCGCTGCACCGGGTCCTGGATGTGCATGTACTCGATGCCGACCGTGCGGCAGTACGAGTCGCGCAGGATGCCGAGGATCTCGCGCAGCAGCGCCGACCTCTTGCCGCCGAAGCCGCCGGTGACGAACTCGCGGTCGAGATCCCAGAAGGTGAGCCCGTGGCTGGAGATGTCGAGGTCGGGGTGGGAGCGCTGGCGGTACTCGAGCGGGTCGATGTCGGCCATGAGGTGGCCGCGCACGCGGAACGCGTTGATGAGCTCCTGCACGCGAGCGGTCTTGGAGACGTTGTCGGCGAGGTCGACGCTGATGTCGGCGGCCCAGTGGATCGGGTCGTATGGCAGGCGGAGAGCCTCGAAGATCTCCTCGTAGAAGCGGTTCTGGCCGATGAGTCGCTCGTGGATCTTCTTGAGGAACTCGCCAGAGCCCGCACCCTGGATGACGCGGTGGTCGTAGGTGCTCGTGAGCGTGATGGTCTTGCCGATGCCGAGCTCTGCGAGGGTCTTGGGGCTCGCGCCCTGGAACTCTGCCGGGTACTCGAGCGCGCCGGCGCCGACGATGGTGCCGGCTCCGCGCATGAGGCGGGGAACCGAGTGCTCTGTGCCGATGCCGCCGGGGTTGGTGAGCGAGATGGTGTTGCCCGCGTAGTCGGCGGCGGTGAGCTTGTTTGCGCGGCCGCGCGCAACGACATCCTCGTATGCGGTCAGGAACTCCGCGAACGTCATCGTCTCGCAGCTCTTGATGCCTGGAACGACGAGCGAGCGCGTTCCGTCGGGCTTCGGGATGTCGATGGCAATGCCGAGGTTGATGTGCGCTGGGGTGACGACCGACGGCTTGCCGTCTGGCTCGTCGTAGAAGACGTTCTGGCTCGGGAACTCCTTGAGCGTCTGCACGATCGCCCACGCGATGAGGTGCGTGAACGACACCTTGCCGCCACGGGCGCGCTTGAGGTGGTTGTTGATGACAATGCGGTTGTCGATCATGAGCTTGGCCGGGATGGTGCGAACACTCGTCGCGGTCGGAACCGTGAGCGAGGCATCCATGTTGGCGGCGAGGGACTTGGAGGCGCCCTTGAGCGCGGCGACGACGTTGGCGTCAGGGGTGGCCTCTGCGTCTTCGCGAGGCGGCACCGGCACCTGTGCTGTCGTGGGAGCCTCGGCAGGGATCGGCTGCGGCTTGGCCTGCACGCTCGTCGTGCGGGCGACGGGCTGGCCGGTCGACGACGGATCGACGACGGGAACGGGAGTCGTGGGGGTGGCTGGCGCCACCGTCTGCTCAGCGCCGGGAACGGAGCCGCCCTCGATCACCGGGATCGCCTGTGTCGGCGTCGGGTCTTTCGGCACCTTGTAGGTCTCGAGGATGGGCCACCACGACCGGTCGACCGATTCCTTGTCGACGAGGTACCGCTCGTACATTTCGTCAACGAGCCACTCGTTGGCTCCGAACTCGCCAGATGCGCCGTCTTCAGGCACAATTCCGGTCACTTGGCTCGACACAGCCGACCGCCTACTTTCGCTTCTTCGTGTTCGTGCACGGCAGCGCGACTTTCCTCGTCGCACCGACTTACCAGCGTAATCGACTCACGCCCGGGCGATGTGCCCAGAACCGGGGTGGACTAGCGTTAAATTCATGGAGTTCTACGAGACGACGCCAACGCACGACCTCACCTACTCCGACGTATTCCTCGTGCCGAGCGCGTCTCGCGTGACGAGCCGGCTCGACGTATCGCTCGAGCCCGGCGACGGCAGCGGGGCGACTCTTCCCATCGTCTCGGCCAACATGAACTCCGTCACGGGCCCGCGACTGGCCGCGACACTCGCGCGGCGCGGCGCGCTCGGCGTGCTGCCACAGGACATGCACCTGCAAGACCTGGATGCCGCCATCCGCTGGGTGAAGAGCCAGCCGGTCGCGTGGGACTCGCCCATCACGCTCGCCCCGACGGACACGGTCGGCGCCGCCCTGCGGCTCCTCCCTGCCGTCGCCGGGCACGGCATCGTGCTGGCCTCCTCCACCGGGCAGTACCTCGGCGTCATCCCCGGTTCTCGCCTCGAGCACGCCATGCCGGAGGCGCCGCTCGGCGACCTCCTCGCCGGAGCCGTCACCTCGATCGACGCGGATGACGTCGAGACACCGAGAGCCGCGTTCGACCTGCTCGTCGCCGCCGACCTCGACTTCGCGCCGGTGCTGCATCACGGCTCCGTTGTCGGAACCCTGAGCCGCACCACCGCCCTCCGCTCGACCATCTACGCGCCGGCCCTCGACAGCTCTGGTCGCCTGCGGGTCGCCGCCGCCATCGGCATCAACGGGGATGTCGAGGGCAAGGCCCGCGCGCTCGTGCAGGCGGGCGTCGACGTGCTCGTCATCGACACCGCCCACGGCCACCAGGAGGGCATGCTGCGCGCCATCGCGCGGGTCGCGGCCCTCAAGCTCGGCGTGCCGATCGTGGCGGGCAACGTCGTCACGACCGCCGCCGTGAAAGACCTCGTGGCCGCCGGCGCCGACATCGTCAAGGTCGGCGTCGGGCCAGGCGCCATGTGCACGACGCGCATGATGACGGCGGTGGGCAGGCCCCAGTTCAGCGCGGTGCTCGAGACCGCCGCTGCAGCACGCGAGCTCGGCGCGCACGTCTGGGCGGACGGCGGCGTGCGCTACCCGCGGGACGTCGCGCTGGCGCTCGCGGCCGGGGCGGCATCCGTGATGATCGGGTCGTGGTTCGCCGGCACCATCGAGGCACCGGGGGAGCTGCGGGTCGACCCGGCCGGCCGCACCTACAAGGAGAGCTGGGGCATGGCCTCGACGAAGGCAGTGCAGCAGCGCTTCGACCGCCTCGACGCCTACGAGCTCGCCCGCAAGACGCTCTTCGCCGAGGGCATCTCGTCGTCGAAGATCTACCTCGACCCGCTGCGGCCGTCGGTGGAGGACCTTCTCGACATGATCACCTCCGGGCTGCGCAGCTCGCTGACGTATGCGGGCGCGCGATCGCTGCCGGAGTTTCACCAGCGGGCGCTCGTCGGCATCCAGTCGGCTGCCGGCTACGAAGAGGGCAAGGCGCTGCCGGTCTCCTGGTAGCTCTCCTGCTGGGGCGACGCCGCCCGCAGTAAATTCAGGCTCACGCGGCATCCATCCATATATGGACGATGGACGCCGCCCCATCCTGAATTTCGTGATTCGCGCCCCCCTCATTCGGGTCACTTGTATATAGTGATGACTTGAGTATGGTTGGGGTATGGCCCTTCAGGAACCCACCTTTCTCATCCTCACCTCGCTCGCGCAGGGGCGCCGCCACGGCTACGCGCTGATCAAGGATGCCGCGGAGCTCTCTGGCGGGCGCATCGCCCTCAAGGTCGGCACCCTCTACGCCGCCCTCGAGCGGCTGTCGACCGAAGGGCTCGTCGCTGAGGCGGGCGAAGAGGTGGTCGAGGGTCGACTTCGACGCTTCTACGTGCTCACCGAGGAGGGGGCGGCGACACTCGCCGACGAGGTCGAGCGCATGCGCTCCCTCGCCAACCACGCTGCCGCGCGACTGCAGCAGCGACCAGGCCTGGCCTTCGCGTGACCCGGCTGCTCGA
>NZ_JBXMIS010000106.1:0-5140 GCF_057073975.1 Conyzicola sp.
CTCGAGCTGGCAGGAGTACCGGTGTCGCCGGAGTCCACCCGTGACTGGATGGCGGCGGCGACACCGGTGGGGTCACCAGGCTCCGCGATGCGGGCGAATGAGCCGCGCAGCATGTCATCGAGCTCAGTCATGGTGATCCTCCTTCCTCAGTCGTGCAGCGAGCGCCTTGCGCGCCCGATGCAGCTGGGTCTTCACAGTGCCGGTGCTAACACCAAGTCCTTCGGCGATCGTCTCGACCGACTGGTCGAGCAGGTAGTGCAGGGTCGCCACCTGCCGCTGCTGCAGCGGCAGCTGCGCGAGTGCGTTCTTGACGTCGATATCGAGCAGCTCGACCACATCGTCGACGCCCTCCTCGACATGCCCGAGCTTCGCGAGCGCACGCTTCTCCGCGCCCTGACGGCGATAGGCGTCGCGCACGCGGTTGCTTGCGACGACCGTGATCCACGCGGCGACATTCGTGACCGGATGCGCGGGCGGCTTCGCGAGGAAGCCGACGATGGCATCCTGCACGGCATCGGCCGCGCCCTGCCGGTCGCCGGTGATGAGCCCGACGGCCGCGACGACCTTCGGGTACTCGTGCGCGACGAAGTGCTCGAGGTCCAGCTGGACCTTCGCCTTCGTGTCGACGCTCATGTCACAACGACGCACACCAGCCGGTTCTCGGTTGACAATGTGTCTGTGGAATCTGGCTACTCCGGCACTGCCCAGCTGCGCAAGCTGGGCATCGCTGCTGGCACGCGCCTCGACGTCGTCGGTGCGCCGCCCGCGTGGCAGTTCGAGACACCACCGGATGCCGCACTCCCCACCCCGGCACCCGCGTCGGTCGACGTGCTGCTGGCCTTCTTCGACGCTGCGGCGGATCTCGACGCGCAGGTCGCAGCCATGGCCGAGCGCATCCGTCCCGCGGGTGCCCTCTGGGTTGCCTGGCCACGCAAGGCCGCCGGGCACGTGTCAGACATCACCGAGAACCACATCCGCGACGTCGTTCTGCCGCTCGGACTTGTCGACGTCAAGGTCGCGGCCATCGACAATGACTGGTCTGGCCTCAAGATCGTGTGGCGGCGCGAGAACCGCTAGCCGCTAGGAGTGGTCGTGCCGCTTCTTCCAGTCGATGGCGTAGATGAAGAGCACGCCGGCACCGATCGCGACCCCGAGGGCGACGGCGAGCGGGGCCGCGATCTTGACCATCTCGAGCGAGATGTAGTCGAGCTCGACAGAGATGTTCTCCGTGTCGAAGAGCGCGCGCACCGACTGGGCGGCACCAAGGCCGCCGGCAATGAGCGCGAGGCTCACGGCGATGAGGGCCAGAAGGAAGGGGTTGGGGCGGCGACGGTGGTCTGCCGGCTCGTCGTCGTCATCCGGGCTGCTCGTGGTGATGGCACGCTCCACCGCCTCTGCGCGCTGTGCGAGAGCGGCCTGGGCGGGCGAGGCATCGCGCGTCGTGCGCGCAGACGGCGCTGCAACGACCGCACCGTCGAACCCGGGCTGGAAGGCCGGGTCGAACCGCGGGTCGAACCTGTCTTTGGCGTCTTTGCCCATGAGTGTGCCTCGCTTCCGTGGCGAGCCTAACCCGATCCAGATGTGCGCGAAAGCTCTAGAGCAGCTCGGCGATCCGCCGCGGAACCGTCTCGTCCTGCAGCGACGTGGTGTCGCCGAGCGGGCGGTCGTCGATGAGGTCGACGAGAAGGCGGCGCATGATCTTGCCAGAGCGCGTCTTCGGCAGGTCTGGCACGAAGACGATGCGCTTCGGGCGCGCGATCACGCCGATCTCCCTCGTCACGTGGGCGAGCAGCTCCGCCTCCAGCCCGTCGTCGACGGGGCGCGACGGGATGACGAAGGCGGCGATCGCCTGACCGGTGGTCGCATCCGTCATGCCGACGACGCCGGCCTCGCCGACCGCCGGGTGCGAGACGAGCGCCGACTCGATCTCGATGGTCGACAGCCGGTGTCCGGAGACGTTGATGACGTCGTCGATGCGGCCGAGCAGCCAGACGTAGCCGTCGTCGTCGAGCTTCGCACCGTCGCCAGCGAGGAAGAAGCCCTGCGCCGCGAACCGCGACCAGTACGAGTCGCGGTAGCGCTCCGGGTTGCCCCAGACAGTGCGGGCCATCGCCGGCCAGGTGCCGTCGATGACGATGTAGCCGCTCGCGGCATCCCGTCCTTCGTCGTCGACGACGCGAACGGTGAGACCGGGAAGGGCCTTCGTGGCAGAGCCGGGCTTGAGCGTCGTGATTCCCGGCAGTGGGGCGACGATCGCGGCACCCGTCTCTGACTGCCACCAGGTGTCGACGACGGGAACCCGACCAGAGCCGACGTTCTCACGAAACCACATCCACGCCTCGGGGTTGATGGCCTCGCCGACCGTGCCGAGCAGGCGAATGCTCGACAGGTTCCAGGTGTCGGGCAGGCCGGCCGGGAACCACGTCATGAAGGTGCGGATGAGCGTTGGCGCCGTGTAGTACACGCTCACCCCATAGCGCTCGACGATCTCGAAGTGCCGGCCGGTGTGCGGGGTGTTCGGGGTGCCCTCGTAGATGACGGAGGTGGCGCCGTTCGAGAACGGGCCGTACAGAACGTAGGTGTGGGCGGTGACCCAGGCCAGGTCGGCCGTGCACCAGTAGACATCGTCGGCCTTGTGGTCGAAGACCGCCCAGTGGCTCCAGCTGGCCTGCGTGAGGTAGCCACCGCTCGTGTGCACGAGGCCCTTCGGCGTGCCTGTCGTTCCGCTCGTGTAGATGATGAACAGCGGCGTCTCCGCGTCGAAGAACTGCGGCTCGTGCACCTCTGGCTGCGCGTCGACGAGCTCGTGCCACCAGACGTCGCGACCCTCCGTCCACGGAATCGACGAGTCGGTGCGGTTGATCACGAGAACGTGCTCGATGGATGCGACACCCGCGACGGCCGCATCGGCCGCCTCCTTGACCGGCACCGCCACACCCCGGCGGTACTGCCCGTCGCTGGTGACGAGCAGCTTCGCCCCGGTGTCCTCCACCCGGAACCGCAGTGCCTCGGCAGAGAAGCCGCCGAACACGAGGGAGTGCACGGCGCCGATGCGTGCGATCGCCAGGGTCACGACGATGGTCTCCGGAATGACGGGCAGGTACACGACGACCCGGTCGCCCTTGGTGACCCCGAGGGCTTCGAGCGCGTGCGCGGCCTTCGCCACGCGCACCTGCAGCTGCGCGTAGGTGATGGTCTCGCGATCGCCGGGCTCGCCCTCGAAGTGGATGGCGACCTTCTCGCCGTTGCCGGCATCCACGTGTCTGTCGACGCAGTTGACGGCGACGTTGAGCGTGCCACCGGCGAACCACTCGGCGGCCGGGATGGTGCCGTGCTCATCGGCCGGCGTCCACGAGTGGGCGGTGTGCCACGGCTCGTGCCAGTCGAGGCGGGCGGCCTGGCGCTGCCAGAACTCGACCGGGTCGGCGGCGTCGGCCCAGGCCTCCGCTCCGACGTTCGCGGTCGCGGCGAACTCCTGGGACGGCGGGAAGACCCGGCTCTCAGTACCTAGGTTTTCAATCGCTCCGCTCACTGTCTCGACGGTACCCGGCGGGGCATCCCGTTACGCCGTGTTTCGCGGGCAGGTGACAGGCCAGCACCCCCGACCTACCCTCGAACGCATGGACGACTCGACCGCTACCCGCCTCGCCACCGACGCCTGCACCGCGTCTGTGTGCATGAGCGGCCGCGCCGGTCACAGCCTGCTCGCGGCACAGCGCTCCGTCGCCGCCGCGGCCCCCAGCTTCTGGCGCGACGGCATCGTCGTCGGCACCGACTCGGCCGGGCTCACCATCGCCCTGCTCGATGGCGCGCTCATCCGCCTGTGGAACCACGCGGTTGTCGCCGAGGTCGGCGCACCCGTCGCATGGCACCCCGTCGCCGAGGCCCTCGCCGCGAACGGCGAGCTGCACAGCGTCAGAAACCGCTAGCTACCGCATCGAGGCAGCCATGGCCGAGCACGCCTCGACCATCGCCTCGCACGCCTTCGCGCAGATGCGGCAGTGGTCGTGCATGTCGGCGTGCATGCGGCATTCGGCGGCGCAGGCCGCCCCCATGGCAACGCAGGCGTCGAGCATGGGAACCATGACCGCCATGTCGTAGCCGTTCGGCCGCATCATCATGCGCATCATCGCCGTGGCAACGTCGGCGGTGTTCATGCACATCGCGCCGCAGCGCGCCATCGAGTCGGTCAGGTCTGCGTCGGCGCACATCGTCGCCGCCTGAGCCGCCGCGGAGCAGGTCTCGATACATCGCTGCATCATGTCCATATCCATGGCCATGCCGGTGTCCATCGCGGGCATGGACTTCATCATGTCTGCCATCATGCTCATCGCAGTGCTCTCCTCAGGTCGTGTGGCCGACCGTCGGTCGACCGATGGTGAGAGCCACGCTACGCCGCGTCTCGTGCGAGGGGAACCCTCGGCCCGCGGTGCTAGCGTTCGGGCATGGCTGAGCTGACTGACCAGATGTCCGACGACGAGAAGCGCCACGACCAGCTGACGACCGCCCCGAAAGCCGACGAGTCGGATGCCGCACCGCGCATCGAGACGAGCACCGCTCCCAGCGGCGCGACCCGCATCGATGTCGCAGAGACCGCCGCCGTGCGGCCTGGCAACCCGGAGAAGCAGGGCGGGTAATGATGGAGCTCACCTCCCTCCCCAAGGTCTCCCTTCACGAGCACCTCGACGGCTGCGTGCGACCGGAGACCGTCATCGAGCTCTCCGCCGACCTCGGCGTCGCCCTTCCGACGACGGACGCCGACGAGCTGCGCGGCTGGATCGCCGAGCGCGCGGACTCCAAGTCGCTCGAGCGCTATCTCGAGATCTTCCCGCTGACGACCGCAGTCATGCAGACCGAGGCTGGCATCCACCGGGTCGCCCGGGAGTACGTGCTCGACCAGGCCGCCGACGGCGTCATCCACGCCGAGGTGCGCTGGGCGCCGGAGAAGTCGACGGAGCAGGGGCTCACGATGGAAGCCGCGATCGAGGCCGCCAGTGCGGGAATCGCGGATGCCACGCGCGAGCTGGCCGCGGACGGCATCCAGATAACCGTGACCCAGATCGTCAGCGCCATGCGCCAGGAGCACCGGGTCGACGAGGTCGCCTCGCTCACCCTCCGGTACCGCGACAGCGGGGTGGTC